>JAAYSW010000024.1 GCA_012523875.1 Clostridiales bacterium | reverse complement strand
GCACAGGAGATTTTTAATCAGGCGAATATTTATATACATGACCCAGAAAATTTAGATAAGGATTTTTCCTCTATCACTTTGATATCAACTTCGGATTCAGCATCGAGTGATGTTTTGAAGGAGGATTTTTGTAAGGGTATGGAAAAATCATTGGATAGCAAAGTATTGGGTAATTGGAAAGTTTTTTTAAATTCTGACGGCACAATAGCTGCGGCATTTTATTCAAAAAAATCAGGAGACCCTTATGTTGGCTCATGGCCCGATACAAAAAAGGAAATAACAAGTGGAGGAATAGAGAGTATCACATCATATCCATAGAATTAATTAATGAGATATAGCAATGCAAAACACTCTATTTTAAAAATATTTAATAAGCACAGTATAGATATGGGAGTCACTATAGCTATATTGTGCTTTTTGCAGTAATATATAGCTAAATATTAATAACCCCACTTTTTCTGAAATTTTCAAGAAAGACATCAAACTATTATCAATAAATCGGGATGGTGTTTTAATATTAATACCTTCTAGAAAAATAACCCAGCAGGGCATAATGGGCTTTCAACATTCATTACTTTATAAAATTAAAATTAAACGTGGATAAAATATAATTTGTTTTTTGCTTGTAAAATTAATTATTAAGTGATATAATTATAATGTTTTATGGAATTTGACAAAAGGGGGAGAACGTAATGAAAAAAATCCTTGATAATGCATGGACAAAGCGTATTCTAACTTTCCTAAGTATATTTTATGCTGTAATCGTTTATGCCTTTTCTTTTTTTTCTCTGTTCTATACTGTCGCACTGGAGGATAAGTTATCCTTTTCCATGCTCTTACTTGGAGTTACACTTTTTTTTGGGACGATTATGATTTTTACACGAAAGGAATTTATAACTAGGGTCGTGACAATGCTCATGATGCCAGCGATACTGCCGATAATCCTATTTTACTTTGGAGAATGGGTGATAATCATTCCAATTTGCACGATGGTTATAATCATGTTTTTTGTGTGCGGGGCAACGGAGCGAACCAAGACTATTTTAGGTACGATTTTCCTATTGCTCTATATCTTTGGTGCTTTAGGATACTTTTTACTTACTACGCTTTTCTCAACTGAATATAAGGAAAAAACCATAAGAAGCCATATAATTTCACAAACAGAAGATTATCGTTGTTATGTTACAGATGCCGATTCAAATTCAACCTTAGGAACAAGGGTTTATGTTCAGCCAAATAATTATGATATTTCAAATGATTTTGTTACATTCGAGGCAAAGGGATATAAAGTAAAGGTTTATGTTGATAATAGTGTTGGTAGAAAAAGTGGGCATGACCTGCAAATTGAATGGCGTATTGAAAGGCGTGATGATATTGTAGCCCATCTTCTTAGCTTGGACCCTATGCTTAAATTAAATTTGAGCAAAGAACAGTTAAAGCTTATAAACAGGAAGGAAAGTGAAAAGGTATATCTAAGTGAGCTAACTGCTGAGGATTATGAATTGCTTGGTATAAAGGAAGAGGGCGATGTTATGTACATTGATGGTGAAGTGCGATTTAGATATGTTGTTGCAATTCTTGATGAAAGTTTCGATATTTCAAATAGAAGGATTATTTTTTAGGTGATATTATCACTCAAATTTAATACAAATGCAAGTGG
>JAAYSW010000188.1 GCA_012523875.1 Clostridiales bacterium | reverse complement strand
CTAAACCTAATATTGATACAGGTATGGGTCTAGAGCGTTTAGCTTGCATAATGCAGGGGGTGGATAACCTATTTGAAGTGGATACTGTCCAAAATATTATGAAGCATATTTCTAAAATTGCTGGGGTAAGTTATAAAACAGATGAAAAAACAGATGTATCTCTGCGTGTAATAACTGATCACATAAGAAGCACTACATTTATGGTTGGTGATGGTGTTATTCCATCAAATGAGGGACGTGGATATGTACTAAGACGTTTGTTAAGACGTGCTGCACGTCATGGAAAAATGTTAGGGGTTGTAAAACCTTTCCTATATGAAGTTTGCGAAACAGTTATTGATGAAAATAAAATAGCATATCCTGAGTTAGAGGAAAAAAGAGAATATATTAAGAAGATTATAAAAATAGAAGAAGAAAACTTTGCAAGAACTATTGATAAAGGTGCAGAGCTTCTTAATAAGATTATGGATAAAATAATTAGCGGCGGGCTTGAAAAGGTTCTATTGGGCGACGATGCTTTTAAGTTAAGTGATACCTACGGTTTCCCTATAGATTTGACAACTGAAATTGCTTTAGAAAAGGGAATAAGAGTTGATGAGGAGAGATTTAAGGATTTAGTATATGAACAAAAACAAAAGGCAAGAGCAGATAGGGCATCTAAGGTTGGTACATCATGGGAGGCAAATAAGGCAGTAGATATTGATACAGCACAAACTATATTTACTGGTTATTCAAGTATGGAGGAGCAATCTGAGGTTGTTGCTATCCTATCAGAAGGAAAGCTTGTTGATAGGCTTAATGAGGGTGAGGAAGGCATAATAGTGCTAAATAAATCTCCTTTTTATGCAGAAAGTGGTGGACAGGCAGGGGATACAGGTGAAATAGAGGGTGATGGTCTATTTGTAGTTGATGATACAAAGCCAGCAGAAGGTGGGCATATACTCCATATAGGCTTGCTTGAAACTGGTAGTATTTCAGTTAATGATGCTGTTTTAGCAAAGGTTAACAAGGAAAAAAGAGAAGCAACAATGAGAAATCATACTGTTGCACATTTGCTACAATCAGCATTGAGGACTGTATTAGGCGAACATGTTAGGCAAGCAGGTCAGTTTGTATGTCCTGAAAGATGCCGTTTCGATTTTTCACATTTTAGTGCTATGACTGAGGAAGAAATAAAAAAAGTAGAGGAAATTATTAATGAAAAAATTTTAGAAGCAGTAAAGATTAGCATACAGGAAATGAACACTGATGAGGCACAAAAGCTCGGTGCAATGGCTTTATTTGGTGAAAAGTATGGTGATGTTGTTAGGGTTGTTAATGTTGAAGATTTCTCAATGGAACTTTGCGGTGGAACTCATGTAAACAACACGTCTATGATTGGTTTATTTAAGATAGTTTCTGAGAGCTCTGTTGCTGCAGGAGTAAGACGAATTGAGGCAGTTACTGGAAGCGGTGTTATGAATATACTATATGAATTAAAGGATACCATTGTAAAATCAGCGAGTAATTTAAAGCTTGCAAATATAAATGAATTAGCAGAGCGTTGTGCAACAGTGATGGCAGATATTAAGGAAAAGGATAGGCAAATTGAAAAGCTGAATCAAAAAATGGCTAGCAATCAGCTTGAGGGCATATTTAAAAATGCAAAGGAGGTTCAGGGAATCAAGATTGTTTCTGCATTGTTTAGTAGCACGAATGCAGAAATGTTGAGGCAGATTGGTGATAAAATAAAGGATAAAGAAAAAGATATAATAGCTGTTTTAGCTGGTATTTCTGAGGGCAAGGGGACACTTTACTGTATATGTAGTAAATCTGCAATAGGTAAGGGTGCCCACGCTGGAAAGATAGTTCAGAGGGTTTCGGCGATTACAGGAGGAAAGGGTGGAGGGCGCCCTGATAGTGCTATGGCAGGTGTAGGCAAGGAAGATATGATAGATGAGGCTTTATCAGCACTTGAGGGTATTGTTAGAGAATTTTTAATGTAGGAGTAAAAAAATGGATTGTTTATTTTGTAAGATTGTTTCAGGGGATATCCCAAGCAAGAAAATTTATGAGGATGATTTGATATATGTTTTTGAGGATATTGCACCTACTGCACCGATACATTATTTGTTAATTCCTAAGGAGCATATAGTTAGTGCTGCGAGCATTAATGAGAATAACTCAAAAGTTATTGCACATATTTTTGAGATTATAGCACAGCTTGCAGAGGAAAAAGGCATGGAGGAAGGCTTTAGAGTGGTTAATAATTGTGGGGAAAGTGGTGGACAGACAGTTATGCACTTGCATTTCCACCTGCTATCAGGCAGACAGTTAAATTGGCCAGCAGGGTAAGTAGTTGAATATAATATTCTTTTCTGAAATAAGTTGCTCAATACTTGATGGATTTTATGAAAGGATTGAGGGTTTCGTTTGATTAAATTGAGCCAAACGAAACAAAAAAATACTTGGAGGCATTAAGATGGCTGATACATATACATTAAAGGTCGCAGGAGTTACAAGGGAACTACAGATTTGCCCTGTTAATGAAAAACTTGATATTGCTGCATTTATTATGTTTTCAGATGTTGAGCTTACTATTGCATCAGCGACTGAATTAATTCAAAAATGTCCAGAATGCGATATAATAATAACAGCTGAAAGTAAGGGTATACCCCTTGCATATGAAATGTCGAGACAGACTGGAAAGAAATATATTGTTGCAAGAAAATCAATTAAACTATATATGAAAAACCCTATTGGTATTGAGGTGCAATCAATAACAACTAGTGCAAAACAGATGCTTTATCTTGATAGCAATGATATGCTAGAGTTAAGGGATAAAAGGGTGCTTATAGTGGATGATGTTATAAGCACAGGGCAATCTATGAGTTCAGTCGTAACTCTTGTTGAAAAGGCAGGAGGTACAGTTGTTGGTAAGGCAGCAGTTTTAGCAGAGGGCGAGGCAGCTGATAGAAAAGATATAATCTTTCTTGGAAAATTGCCTTTGTTTTTCAAATAAGATATTATAACATAAAGGATGATGGACATGAAGCGAAAGATAGTTTATATGGGGATTCCATATTTTATGGGACTATTTTTGGCTTCATTTTTGAATAAAGGCTTTGACTTTTCAATAATGTTTTTGATTTTGGTTGGGATGCTTTCCTTAAAGTATATATCAAGGTTTACAAACAAGGAAATTATAGTATGTACAATTTCTTTCATTATAGCTTTTTCTTGGTATAGGGTATATCAAGTATTTTCGTATGAAAAGGTAGTTTCCCATCATGGTCAAGCTATAATGTTTTCTGGAAAGGTTAACGATATTACTGAATATAGTGGCGATAAATCTAGATACTTATTAAAGGGAAAGATAAATTCAAGATATAATGCAAAAGTTTTATATTATGGCGATTCTGATACGATTAATAATGGTGATGAAATTACGATAACTGGAACTGTGAGGGTATTTGAAAATAAATATATTTTCAGTGCTAAAGATTATTATAAGGCTAAAGGTGTTTTTCTACAGTTTGATGAGATCGAAACAGCAGAGTTGATACCAAATAACAATTTTTCGGTTATAAATGTAATTATTAAGTATCGTGAAAAGATTCTGCATAAGATTAATCAAATTCTTCCTAATGAGGAAGGTGATTTTTTAATTGGAATGCTTTTTGGGGATAAATCTGGCTTATCCGATAGCACACAATCTATGCTTTATAGAACAGGGATAGGTCATATTATGTCGGTTTCTGGTCTTCATATAGTAATAGTTAGCTCCTGTTTATATTTTTTATTAAATCGAACAGGTTTAAAGGGCTGGCAAAAGTTTTTAATAATTGAAATAGCAATCATGCTTTTTGTAATTTGTTCAGGGATGTCTATGTCGGTAATTCGGGCTTTTATAATGATTACCCTGACTGGGAGTTCTATATTATTTTTTCGAAAGGCAGATATTCTTAATTCACTTTGCATAGCTATAATTATCATAACCCTCCCCAATCCATTCGTTATTAGAGATGCCTCTTTTTTGCTTTCAGTATCGGGTGTATTTGGAATAGGCGTGTTTGCACAATATATGACAAAGAATATGCAAATAGAAAAGCGAGGTCAAAGACTTATAAAAGGTTTTATAGTATTTTCGCTTGTATCATTATTTGTTTTTCCAGTTTCTCTATTGTATTTTAATGAAACATCAATAGTATCTCCAATTGGGAATTTGATTTTAATACCACTTTGCACAATTGCACTCATTTGTGGTTTATTAGTAACAATGACGGGTGGTATCGCTATTATTGCCTATCCTTTGTTGGTGATTGCAGGTATATGTTGTAAGATAATTCTTGGAGTATCATATATTTTGGCGAGCATTAAATATACGCATATTTCACTAGGATATAAATTTCTATCCGTAAGCATTATATTATTAACAGTATTTGTAATTATTACGTTTATTTTATTTAAGAAACCTAAACCTATCGCTATTTCAATTTGTATCTCTATGTTGATACTGATATTCGAAAATACGATTTATAGAATAAATCAGAGGGATATACTTAAAATTGCTGTTCTAGGTAGCGGGAAAAATGCTGCAGTAGTTATAAGCTACAATAATTCAGTGGATATAATTGATATGACGGGTGGAAACAATTCTGTTGATTATGTTAGTAAATATATAAAAAGCAATGGTTTTAATGAAATTAATACATTATGCGTTGTTAACCAACCATACCAAAGTATGATTTCATATGAGGAGGCATTAAAACTAGAAAAGGTTAATAATGTGATATTTCCATTAGGAACATATCTTTTAGAAGGTGTAAGGGTATGTAATAATGAGGTAAGAATATCAGATTTTAATGGGACGAATATTCGCTATAATAATTATGAGATTAATTTTTTAAGTGCTAATTGCATAGAAATTAAGTATAATAACTTTATATTAAAATGCTTTAATGGGGAAATAGATGCTGAAGCGACGGTTTGTGTGAATTATGGAAAATATATTGAACAGAATTTTAATTGCGCTTATTTAATAATAATGGATGATGTTGATGCAAGCACGATAGGGGATACGGTTTTTATAGGCGAAAATAATTTCTTGATTGAAGTTAATTATGAGGGTAAAGTAAATGTGAGGAGGATGTTAAATGGCGAATTTAAATATAAATGATGCAATAAAGGCTATTAAATCAGGGGACATAAAAAGCATTTATTATTTTTATGGTAAGGATATACTTATGATTGAAAAGCTTACAGCCTTAATTTTAAAAAGGCTTATAAAATCCTCCACTGACGGTTATATAAAATTAGATGGAGGAAATCTGAATTTAAGTGAATTATCAGATATGGCAGAAATGTATCCTATGTTTAGTGAGTATAATTGCATATTGATAAATGATTTAAATGCAGATAGTTTAGTAGGGGATGGATTGAAAAGACTTTTAGAAATAATTAAAGGAATCCCACCGACAACAATAATTATTTTTAATATTACAGGTTTTGATTTAAAAATGGGTAAGCGTACTGTATCGGCGAAAAACAAAAAACTTATTAGCATGGTGGTAGAAAGCGGAATTGTTTGTGAGGTTAATTTTAAAACTGGTTCAGAACTTATAAGAGCTATTATTGATAGGGCAAAGAAAGAGGGTTGTGCTATTAATAAGAATAATGCTGAGGAAATTGTTGAGCTTTGTTTATGCGATAGTATGCTTATAAAAAATGAATTGGACAAGCTTTGTGCTTATGCAGATGGTTCAGAAATAACAAAAGAAATGATAGGCATGCTTGTATCAAAACAGCTAGATTCAAATGCCTTTGCACTTGCAAAATCTGTGGTATCACTAAGAACTAACGAATCTATGGAGATTTTAGATGAACTTATGGAGCAAAGGGCGGAGGGGATTGTTGTTTTATCAGCAATATCATCAGCATTTATAGATTTATATAGAGCAAGGGCTGCACTTGCAAATAATAAAAGAGCGGATAATGTTATTAAGGATTTTAATTATAGGGGAAGGGAATTTGTTGTAAGGAATGCATTTAACTCATGTGGCAGGATATCATTAGAACACCTTCGTGAGTGCCTAAAAATTCTAAGGGAGGCTGATTTATCTCTTAAATCCATGAGAACAAATTCAAGGGTAATTATTGAAAAAGCAATTATAGAAATGTTAATGGTTGCTAGGAGAACATAGTTATTAAAATAAAATAAGAGGAGAAATATTTTGTTACGGGTAGAACAAGCAATAATTGTTGAGGGAAAGTATGACAAAATCAAGCTAGCATCAATAATAGACGGTATCATTATACAGACTAATGGTTATGGGATTTTTAAGGATAAAGAAAAGGTTGCACTTATTAAGTTTTACGCTGAAAAAACGGGTATAATAATTCTTACAGACTCCGATAGTGCTGGATTCTTAATAAGAAATTACATAAAAGGAATTATTCCTAATGATAGGATTACTAATGTATATATACCTGATGTTTTTGGCAAGGAGAAACGAAAAAGCAAGCATTCCTGTGAGGGTAAAATTGGGGTTGAGGGCATAGATAAAGATATAATTTTAGAGGCTTTCTCTAAGGCAGGGATTCTCTCAAGTGAGGGTGTAAAAAGGGAATCAATCACAAGGCTTGATTTTTTTGAACTAGGTCTATCGGGTCGAGCAAACAGTTCAGAGCTAAGGAGAAATCTACTTAAAAAAATAAAATTACCTGAACTTTTATCTACTCAAGGGCTACTTGAGGTCGTTAATACAATTTACACAAGGGAAGAGTTAGTGGATGTAATTGCAGAAATCAAAGGAGATTAACATATGGTATTTTCTAGTTTAACATTTCTGTATTTCTTTTTACCATTAGTACTATCACTATATTTTATATCTGGTAAAAGGGTTAAGAATATAATACTTTTCTTATCAGGTTTATTGTTTTATTCCTGGGGTGAACCCTTTTATGTTATAATAATGATATTCTCTACCTTGGTTGATTATACTGCTGGTAGAATAATGGATAGATATGATAATAAACCTAAAGTTAGGACATTGGTTTTACTAGTCTCGGTTTGTATAAATTTAACGCTTTTATCAATCTTTAAATATAGCTCATTTTTGATAGGAAATATGAATAATATTTTCGGAACTTCATTCAATGATCCTAATTTACCTTTACCAATTGGTATATCATTTTATACATTTCAGAGTATGTCATATACTATAGATTTATATATGAGGAATATAAAGGTTCAAAAAAACATTATAAACTTTACTACCTATGTTACGCTATTCCCACAAATTGTAGCTGGGCCAATTGTGCGATATGCAGATGTTGAGAAGGAAATCAATAATAGGAAAGTAAGTATGGATATGGTTGGATATGGTGCAGGGGTTTTTCTGAAAGGGCTTGCTAAAAAGGTTTTGCTAGCGAATAATATAGGTATGCTTTGGTCAGAAGTGAAAGTGATGGATTATGGAAAAATATCAGCACTCACAGCATGGTTAGGAATACTTGCATTTGCATTTCAAATCTATTTTGATTTTTCAGGGTATTCTGATATGGCAGTTGGATTAGGCAAGATTTTAGGGTTTAATTTCCCTGAAAACTTTAACTATCCATATATATCAAAAAGCGTATCTGAGTTTTGGCGAAGATGGCATATAACGCTTGGCACATGGTTTAGGTTATATGTATATTATCCACTAGGTGGAAATAGAAAAGGGCTGCCACGAACAATAATTAACCTTGCAATAGTATGGGTGTTAACAGGTTTATGGCATGGTGCAAGCTGGAACTTTGTACTATGGGGAATATATTTTGGAATACTTATAATAATAGAAAGGCTAGTATTAGGGAATATACTTAAAAAGCTACCATCAGCAATAAGTACAGTCTATACATTTTTGGCAGTACTATTTGGTTGGGTTTTGTTTGAAACAAATACCCTAACAGATGCATTAAGATATATAAAAGCGATGTTTGGTGGAACTAGAATTCCTATCGATTCATTAGCTTTATACCAACTATCATCTTATTTTATAATAATGATAATATGTATTTTTGCATCTTCAGATTTATTTAAGACATTTATAAATGGAATCAAGGAATATAAATTTACATTAAAAATCTATGAGGTTTCTATTCCCATTATACAAACTGTAATAATGATTTTATGTACTGCATATTTAGTGGATTCAACATATAATCCATTTTTATATTTTAGATTTTAGGGGGGAGATAAATGAATAATAGAAATAATAAATTATCAGCAGTTTTATTTATGACTATCTTATTAATATTGCCAATTATGACATTAGCATCAAAAAAAGGCACTTTCTCCGATGTTGAGAATAGAAATTTAGCAACTCCCCCCAAGCCAAGTATAGAGCATATAAAAGACAAAAGCTTTATGAATGGTGTTGAGGATTATCTTTCGGATCATTTTATAGGTAGAACAAAATGGGTTGAAGCTAAAGTAAGGCAAGAAATCTTGATTGGTAAGGAAGAGATAAATGGAGTTTATATTTTAAATGATATGTTGATACAAAAGCTTAGCCCACCTGATTATGAAAAGGTTGATAAGGCTATGGAAGCGATAAATAATTTTGCAAGCGATAACAAGGCGAATGTTTATGTAATGTTTGCTCCGTCAGCAGGGGGAATCTATTCAGGAGAATTGCCGACAAATGCTCCAATTATTAATCAAAAAGCATTCATTGAGTATATGTATAATAAATTAAACAGTAATGTTACAACTATTGATGTATATAATAGTCTCTATGCAGTTCGGGATGAATATATTTACTATAGGAATGACCATCATTGGACACCTTATGGTGCTTTTTGTGCATACAAGCCTGCCATTAAAAGATTAGGTTTTTCAGAAATATCATATAATAAATATCATATTGAACATGCAAGCAATGATTTTAAAGGCACGTTATATTCAAAGACTCTATATGATAAAATAACACCTGATATGATTGATTTGTATAATTATGAAGGCGGTGCAAAAGTTTTAAGCGTAGAAGTAAATGATGGCATGGAGATTAAGGAATATGAAAGTATCTATTTTAGAGAATACCTCGAAGAAAAAGATAAGTACTTAGTTTATTTAGGGCAGAATCAGCCCCTAATTACGATTAAAACAGATGTAAAGAACGACAGAAAGTTATTGGTTATAAAGGATTCCTATGCGAATGTTTTTATTCCATTTTTGACACAACATTATAGAGAAATTACCGTTTTAGATTTACGATTTATAAGGACTTCATATAACAATATAATAAATATGGATGATTATAATCAGGTATTAATTCTATATAATGCATTAACTATGGAGAATGATGATACGCTAAAAGTTTTAAATTTTAAATAGGAAAAATGCAAAAGCAAAATTATAAGACCACATTGAAGAATTACTCTCCAATGTGGTCTTAACCTACTTAATTAAGTTTTATTTAATCCCCATGTAAATTCAGCCCAGATGGTTTTGCGATACCTGTAAAATACTACAAAAATGGAAGGAATCTTTGTAAAATTCATCTAAACAAGATTTGACATATCGTATAATCCAGCTTGCTTTCCTTTTAAATAAATAGCAGCATTTATAGAGCCTTCTGCAAAAACAGTTTTAGATGTTGCAGAGTGGGATATGGAAACTACCTCATCGGCACCAGCAAAAATAACTTCATGCTCCCCAACTATTGTGCCACCTCTAACTGAATGAATACCTATTTCCTTTTTATCACGCTTTTTACGTTGCGAATGCCTATCATAAATAAATTGCAATGAGTTATCATAAGCTTCATTTATCGCATTAGCAAGCATTAGGGCAGTGCCACTAGGTGCATCTATTTTTAAATTATGATGCTTCTCAATTATTTCAACATCGAACCTATCGCCTAAAACGGAAGCAGCTTTTTGTGCGAGGCCTACCATAAGATTAATACCAAGTGACATATTAAAAGTAAAGAATACTGGTATCTGTTCTGAAGTTTTTTTAATTTTTGCGATTTGTTCATCGCTATATCCAGTGGTTGCAAGAACAACAGCAGTTCCGGTAACAAGACAATATTCAAGCAAGCCATCAAGGGTATTCGGGTTTGAATAATCTATAATAACATCAGGATTTTCGGATAAATCCTTAGGTGATGAATAGATAGGGAAATCGGCATATTTGGTTGTATTAATATCAATTCCAGCAATAACCTTACAATTATCCCGTTTAGAAACACAACTGGCAATAGTTTTCCCCATCATGCCATTCGCACCACAAATCACAATGTTAGTCATATTTTCACATCCTTATATTTAGGTATTTATATTAGACCGGATTGTTGCATAGTCGATTTTAGAATTTTAATGTCATTATCCGACATTTCGATAAGTGGCATACGACAGTTTCCAGCATTCATACCCATTAAATTCATAGCTTCTTTGACGGGGATTGGATTGACATCAATAAAAAGACTGTTAATTAAGTCTAAATATTTAATTTGTAATTTTGATGCAGATTTGAAATCATTATCAAGGCAAAGCTGCGTCATATCATGAGTTTGCTTTGGTAAAATATTTGATAATACAGAAATTACACCCTTTCCTCCAAGGGACATAATTGGGATGATTTGGTCATCATTTCCACTATATACATCGAGTTTATCCCCGAATTTATCAATTAATTGAGCAACATAACTTATATTACCACTCGCTTCTTTCACAGCAACAATATTTTTATGTTCAGCAAGTTCTGCATAAGTATCAATGTTAATGTTTATTCCAGTTCTTCCAGGAATATTATAAAGGATAATTGGAATATTCACTGAATCAGCGATAGCTGTAAAATGAGCAACTAAGCCCTTTTGTGATGTTTTATTATAATATGGTGTAACGACTAAGAGAGCATCAGCTCCTACTTCTTCCGCTTCTTTAGATAATTTAATTGCATAAGCAGTATCATTACTGCCAGTTCCAGCAATTACTGGAACACGTTTTTTAGTTTGCTCAACAGTGAAACGGATAATTTCAATATGCTCTTCATCTGTCATAGTTGATGCCTCACCTGTTGTACCGCAAACAATAATCGCATCAGTATGGTTTTTAATCTGAAATTCAATATTTTCAGCAAGTTGTGAATAGTTTATACTTCCATCAGCATTCATTGGAGTTACAATTGCAACCCCTGCACCAGTAAAAACTGTGTTATTCATAGAAACTCCTTTCGGGTAAAAAAATATTAATCGAAGTAGCCTGGATAGGCTATACTAAATAGGACAGTTTTTCTCCGAACATGATATAATAAAATTATTGGAGGAGAAAGACATGTCAAAAAAATATTATGAGGAAAATTTCAAGAAGCAAATTGTCAAAATAT
>JAAYSW010000187.1 GCA_012523875.1 Clostridiales bacterium | reverse complement strand
CCTGAGGTTTATAATAAATTTTATGAGTATACCGGAGTAAAGCTTATGGAAGGCTTTGGGCAGACAGAAACAGTTGCTGCTGTTGCAAATCTTGTAGGCTCAACTCCTAAGCCAGGCTCTATGGGCAAGCCAGTGCCTTTATATGATATTGATATTGTAGACGAAGATGGGAATTCTGTTCCTGACGGTGAAACAGGTGAAATTGTATTTCGCACTGAGGGCAAGAAAAATTATGGACTTTTTAAGGAATATTATAATAGCCCCGAAACAACAAAAAAAGCATGGCATGATGGATTATACCATACCGGTGATACTGCGTGGAGAGATGAGGATGGATACTTCTGGTATGTTGGAAGAACCGATGATGTTATAAAAGCTTCAGGATATAGAATTGGACCATTTGAAATAGAAAGTGTATTGGTTGAACATCCAGCTGTTTTAGAGGTTGCTGTTACCGGTGCAAAGGACCCCATTAGAGGACATGTAGTGAAAGCAACGATTGTACTTACTAAGGATTATAAAGACAAGGCATCGGATTCATTAATAAAGCAATTACAAGACCATGTAAAGAAACAGACGGCACCTTATAAATACCCAAGGATTATTGAGTTTGTTGAGGAACTACCGAAAACAATAAGTGGAAAGATACGAAGGGTAGAAATTAGAGAACGTGATAATGCTAATGATTAATAATTTACCTTGTTCCACATGGAACATAATGTAAGATATAACAAGTCGCATGGAAATTATTTCAGTTTCTGTGTGACTTTTTTATTTTTTATTTAAAATTAAAGAATAAAAAATTAAAGAGTAAAATATGATACCTTGGCTAATTGATACCCTATTTTAATACACAAAACTTATAAAGTTTATATAATTACGAAGAAGTATTGTATATTGAACAAGCATGCTTTCATACATTTATTATGAAAGGGTTGATTACAATGTTATTTAGTATTATAAGTGCCGCTTTGAATAATTTATTTTTCTTTGCTCTACATGTAGAAAATTATAGTGTTTTTCCTAAACCTCTATCAAGAAAAGAAGAGGCAGAATGCTTTGAGAGTATGGCTAAGGGGGAGAAAGATGCCCGTTGTAAGCTAATAGAGCATAATTTGCGACTTGTAGCTCATATAATAAAAAAATATTACTCTAGCATAAAAGAGCAGGATGAGCTTATATCTATTGGCACCGTTGGCTTGATAAAAGCTGTTTCTACTTTTGATAGTAATAAAGGAAATCGTTTTGCAACCTATGCAAGCAAATGTATTGAAAATGAAATACTTATGCATTTCCGCTCACAAAAAAAATCAGCAGGTGATATTTATATAAATGAGCCTATTGATGTTGATAAGGACGGTAATCAGCTTACATTAATGGATATTGTTGCAGATGATAAAAATATAATTGACCAAATCGATTTAATGATTGGTTCTCAACAATTATATAAGTTTATTGATAAATGTTTGGATAAAAGAGAACTTGATATTATTATTAATCGTTATGGATTGTTTGGGCATATACCACTTACACAAAAGGATGTTGCATCTAGGCTGAATATTTCACGTTCCTATGTTTCAAGGATTGAAAAGAAAGCCCTTGAAAAGCTTAAAAAATGTTTGTACCCAGATATTGCGTAAGGGAACTGCAATTTAATATTTTCAAAATTATTAAGGTATTGAAAATTTATGAAAAATATGATAAGATGAAGTTAAGAAAGGTTTCGTGAATAAATTTAAGTTTTGGAAGGGTGTGAAGAATGCAAGCAAAGGATAAGGGTGAATTGTTCCAACAGACATTTTCATTTTGGGGCAAATTAAATGAAAATGAAAAACAAATAATGATTGATAATTCTTTTAATAAAATTTATAAATCAGGAGAGAATATTTTTAATGGTGATGTAAATTGTATTGGTGTATTAATTGTTAGGAGTGGGCAAATCCGAACATTTATGCTATCAGAAGAGGGAAGGGAGGTTACCCTATTTCGTTTAATGCAAGGGGAACTATGTATATTATCCGCCTCATGTGTACTTAAAAATATAACTTTTAATGTGAATATTGATGTAGTAGAAGATAGCGAAATCATAGTTATACGCTCCAAAGAGTTTTCACGTTTAATGGAGGAGAATATTTATATAGAAAACTTTTTTAGTAAAGTTATCGCTGATCGATTTTCTAAAACTATGTGGGTTATGGAACAAGTGCTTTTTATGAAGTTCGATAAAAGGCTTGCATTATTCTTAATAAATGAATCAGAGGAGCTTAACTCCAATATAATAAGCATAACCCATGAGCAAATTGCCAAATACACGAGTAGTGCAAGAGAAGTAGTATCACGAATGTTGAAATATTTTGAAAAGGAAAATATAATAAAGATGTCAAGGGGAAAGATAAAGATAGTAGATAAAAAGAAGTTAGCTGAATATGCTGACTAGGGAAAGAGGAAAAGTTATGAAGAAGATTGCCTTTTATGATACAAAACCATATGATAAGACATGGTTTGACGAGCTTAATAACTCGAGGTATAAATTCAAATATATAGAGTATAAGCTTAATTCAGACACGGTGCAGTTTGCGAGGGGCTGTGATGGAGCAATTGCATTTGTAAATGATGATATTAATAAGGAAGTTATAGATACGCTTTATTCAATGGGTGTAAAAATTCTTGCTATGAGATGTGCTGGATATAATAATATTGATTTCAAGGCAGCATTCGGCAAGCTTCATGTTGCTCGTGTGCCAAGCTACTCACCGAATACAGTTGCTGAACACACAATGGCTTTATTGCTTTCTTTAAATAGAAAGATACATAAAGCATATAATCGCACAAGGGATTACAATTTTAGCTTAAATGGTTTAACAGGCTTTGATTTATTCGGTAAAACTATTGGTGTTATAGGCACAGGTAAAATTGGACAGGTTTTCATTGATATATGCAAGGGATTTGGAATGAATATTATAGCTTATGATGTATATCCAGCAAAAGATAAGGATATAAATTATGTGTCGCTTGATGAATTATTTACCAAAAGTGATATTATATCTTTACACTGTCCTCTAACTGAGGAAACTCATCATATTATTAATAGCAAAAGTCTATCTATTATGAAAGATGGGGTGTATATCATTAATACATCTAGGGGAGCGTTAATTGAAAGTGAAGCGTTATTAAAAGCAATAAGGGACAAGAAGGTCGGAGCGGCTGGTCTTGATGTTTATGAAGAAGAATCTGAGGTATTCTATGAAGATTTCTCAAGTTCAATTATAGATGATGAGATATTGTCACAACTGGTTTCACTTCCAAATGTTATCATTACATCACATCAGGCTTTCCTTACAAACGAAGCCTTGAAAAATATTGCAGAAACTACAATGGACAATTTAGACCAATATTTTGCTGGTGAATCTTTGAAAAATGAAATAT
>JAAYSW010000186.1 GCA_012523875.1 Clostridiales bacterium | reverse complement strand
TTTTCGCCCCTTGTTGCACTATGCACTGTTTCAGCAGTTCCAATTGCAGCAAGGTCACCGTCCCCCTGATATGTGAAAACATATTTATCAGGCATAGCTCTCTTTGCACCCGTTGCAACAGCTGGTGCCCTACCATGAGGAGCTTCAATCATATCACAATTGAAATAGTCATATGCCATAACGGAACACCCTACAGGACATACACCTATTGTATCCCCTTCTATTCCCATTTCATCTATAACCTCGGCAACCAATCTATGAATAATACCATGAGTACAACCTGGACAGTAATGGGTTGGTTTATCCGTTAGGGATTTTGGTTGTTCAAATACTACCGCCATTATTTTGCACCCCCTATTTTTAAGATTTCATCGTGAATTTCAGTTGGCTTAGGAATAATTCCACCTGTGCGACCAAAAAAGTGAACAGGCTTTGAACATTCCAAAGCAAGCTTAACGTCATCCACCATCTGTCCCATGCTCATTTCAACTACAAGTACATTTGATGCAGATTTAGTTCCCTCTATCATATGTTTTTCTGGGAACGGCCACAATGTCATCGGGCGGATAAGTCCAGCCTTAATGCCAGCTTCCCTTGCACTATTAACTGCTGATTTTGCAACCCTCGCAGTAGCCCCATATGCAACTACTACAATATCAGCGTCATCAGTTTTATAAAGTTCAGCTTCGCTATGGTTTTGCTTTAAATCTTCATACTTAGCAAAACGATCTTTAACTGTTTTTTGCAAATCCTCAGGTTGTAGGTATAATGAGTTAACTATATTATGTTCACGCTTAAATTGATGACCATTAGTTGCCCAAGGTTTTTCTACAATATTTGCCTTTATTTCTGGGAAAGTAACAGGTTCCATCATCTGTCCTAGCAAACCATCCGCAAGAATCATTGCAGGCATCCTGTATTCATCGGCCATATCAAAGGCTTTTGTAAGCATATTAATCATTTCTTGAACTGATGCTGGGGCATATACTAAAAGGTGAAAATCTCCATGCCCCAACGCTTTAGTAGCTTGCCAATAATCCGCTTGCGATGGTTGGATTCCACCTAAGCCAGGGCCACCACGCTGCACATTAATAATTACACATGGCAAATCGCTCCCTGCTATATATGAAATCCCTTCTGATTTAAGGCTTATCCCAGGTGATGATGAGGATGTCATCGTTCTAACTCCTGTAGCAGCCGCACCTAAAACCATGTTTATTGCTGCTATTTCAGATTCAGCTTGCAAGAAAACCCCACCTGATTTTTCCATACGTTTTGCCATATAAGCTGAAAGCTCCGTTTGTGGTGTTATAGGGTAACCAAAGAAACATTTACAGCCTGCTCTTATAGCAGCTTCAGCTAGGGCTTCATTACCCTTCATTAAATTTCTTTCCAAAATTACAACTCCTTTATGTATAGAATTTTGTAACGATAACTACCGCTTGTCCAAAATTCAGTTATTTCTCAACTGTTATCGCACAATCAGGGCACATAATTGCACACATAGCACAACCTATGCAAGCCGACATATCGATACATTCAGCGGTAAAGTAACCTTTTTTATTTCTCTTCTCTTTTTGCATCACAACAATTTTTTTAGGACAAGAGGTTGTACATAACCCACAGCCCTTGCATTTTTCAAAATTAACTTCCATCTTTGCCATAAGTATTCACTCCTTTAACATAGTATAAATAGAGCTTTGTAGATATAGACTCTACGTAGTAATACTAATCTTATTATCAATCTAAAACATTATTGCTCCCATAAAGGCTTGACAAACACTTCTACGCCTAGAAACCCATCCATACTTTCTATTCCTATCTTCTCATTGAAGGAATGAAAAATTATTGGAAGATTGGACTTTTCTGCAATTTCATCTGCAAATACTCTAGATGCTTTAATATCCTCCGCAGTAGTTTCGTTCCCTAAATTAGAGTTATTTATTATTCCTGTATGTTTCATCCTTGAAGCTGTTTCAATCTCTTTCATAAGTTCAAGTGCCTCTTCAGAAGTTCTTGTTAGGTACCTATAACAGTTAATTACATAGTACATATCCAAATCAGATTGATATCTAGACAATGCTTCAGCATAACGCCCAAGTGCTATTGCACCTGCATCATCGCCACCAACATCAATTATAATATATTTATTCTCGCTAACAATGCGTTCTAAATCAAAACTTATCGCTGGTATATCCAGATTCGAGTTTGCATACATAGGTTTAATTAATTCTATCTTCCTGTCTTTAAATAGCTCACTAAAGTCGGCCGTTCGAAAATATGGATTAACGATATCCAAATCCACAACGGTAACTCTTTTACCCTCATCAGCGAGTTTTACCGCAAGATTAACTGAAATATTAGTTTTGCCCACTCCATAATGTCCAGTAATAACAGTGATCTTCTTCATACTACCACCACTTTTCGTTTAAATGATATTCTTATCATCTTACCCTACACAAAATTAATATTAAATATATCCTAATCTATGGTGATATGGATATTAATCTTGTGCATTAAAAATTATATCATAATTAACTATAAAAATCAATAGTTTTGATGCATTATTAACTAATTTAAATTTATGGTTAGCTTGTAACTTATTGTTTATTATCATCAAGGCTGCCGATATTAAGCTAATATCTTCAAAATCATATTTTTTTCACTACATAAATATAAAGTAATCCTAATTGAATTTAAAACTCTAATACTTTTAAATTCAAGCAAAAATATCTGAGAAGTTATCCCTTACTGCGTCTATATTCCATGGGTGTTACCCCATTATTTTTTTTAAACTGTCTTGTAAAATGAGCATAATGCTTATAACCACATTGTTTAGAAATGGATGATATGCTTAAATTAGTACATAATAGTAACTTTTTTGCATATTCCATTTTACTATTAATTAAATCCTGAATAAAAGAAACACCAAAATGTTTTTTATATTGTAACTGGAAATTTGATTTGCTCATTCTAACCTCATGTGCCGTGCTTTCAATAGTCCGTAGCTCATAAGGTCTGCTATATATTTTATTTCTTATTGTAGAAAGCATTTCATAATAAGTACCCGGAATTATTGTTGAATTGTTGTTTAATTCCTCACTAATTTTATTGAACATCAAAAACATATATTTATAAATATTATCATTTTTATATAGATTAGTTGAGTATGTTTCATAGGCTAAAGATTTTATGCAGAAGCTTAAAAAATATAAATTATCAATTTTTATGGGAGTATCGTATGGTATCCCTCGAGAAAGAAACTCCTGCTCTTCATCATTTTCAAATAAGAAATGAATCCAATCATTTGAGAATATTTCCTGAGGAATACAACGATAGTATTGTGGTGTACCTTTTTTATATATGAATAAAGAGTTTTTATCTACCTTAATATTCTTTCCATTCAAAGTGAATAATGCATCTGTTTTCAACAATAAAAGAAGAAAATCACCACTACCCTTTGGACGATTTATAAAAAAATCAGCATCGTGATTGTGATTATAACCAACATTATTAATAATCATAAGACTATATCCCCTTACATGAAAAGCAATAATAATTGTACTATATATCATTTACTTCTACTTGTCAATAGATTATTACTCATCGTTTCTGCAATTTGTATTGTATGCTATGTTAAGAAAATTAATAATGTTATATAATTCATTGACATTAAATTTTAGTTGTTGTATAATTATTATACTATATATGTTAGATAGAGGAGTTATAAATAATGAATAGTAATATATTTCCACTTTCTTTTAGTACTCATATAGCATTTTGCTTGTTTTCTGTTGCATTCTTCCTTTTTCAATATTATCGTACGGGGTATAAGTATCAGATTCTTATGGCTTTCGCAATACCTGCAACCCTCTTAATTTATGTATCAAATAGTAAAATATTATTTTATGCTATAGGTATTTTTGAACTTACAATGCTAATATTGGTCGCTGTATCTATCGCTAAAGAAAAAAAACGTCTAAAGAAACAAATATCCACTGATGTTAATACCCCTGTTGAAAGCATGCCTGAAGGTACTGATATAGAATTTAATGCTGGCGATGCCACAAACGATGATGAGTAGGTAAAATATGAATATTGTAAT
>JAAYSW010000185.1 GCA_012523875.1 Clostridiales bacterium | reverse complement strand
GGAAAATCTGGTGGGCAAACACAGCCCTTAGTCCAGCTTGTAAATCTCTGTTTGACTAGCCTATCTTCAAGTGAATGAAATGTAATAATTGCAAGTCTGCCTCCTGTATTTAAGCAACTAAAGGCATTATCAAGACCATCTGATAAGTGGTCAAGTTCGCCATTTACAGCAATTCTTATAGCCTGAAATGTTTTTTTACAGGGGTTTTTTTCACGTCTTACTGACGCTGGTACGCTATGCTTAATAATTTCTGCAAGTTCAAGCGTTGTACTTATAGTTTTTTCTTCCCTTGCCTTAATAATATTTGAAGCAATTCGTCTCGCAAATTTTTCTTCACCATATTCAAATAAAATCTTCATTATCTGCTGTTCTGAAAATTCATTAACTATATCCTTAGCACTCATCCCCTCTTGGCTCATACGCATATCAAGAGGTGCATCATTATGATAAGAAAAACCACGCTCCGGTGTATCTAGCTGATAGGAGGAAACACCCAAATCCATCAACATACCATCCACCTTATTGATATTTAGCGTGGCTAAAACATCTTTTATCTCAGAATAGTTACTTCTCACAACAGTTGCATTATATTTTGAAAGCCTTTCTGATGCAACTTCAACAGCATTGGGGTCCCTATCAAGTGCAATTATTCTACCTTTATCAGATAAAAGCTTTGCAATTTCAATAGAATGCCCAGCACCACCTGCTGTTCCATCAACATAAATTCCGTTCGGCTTTATATTCAACCCATTTATGCTTTCTTCAAGCAAGACAGGAATATGAGAAAATTCCATATTATCACTCCCTAAAATCCTAAATCATCCATTACTGACTCCAACGATTCCTGAGCGAATTCCGAATTCTGCCTATCCCAATTTTCTCTATCCCATATTTCAGCTCTATCAAAAGCACCAATTACAACGACATCCTTATCAAAACCAGCAAAATCCCTAAGTGGTTGAGGAATTAAGATTCTTCCCTGCTTGTCCGACACAACCTCAGTTGCACCTGAACAGAGAAATCTGCTTACATTTCTTCCTTTTGATATCGGCAATTCTGATACCTTTTTCATCAAAACTTCCCATGATTCTTTAGAGTAAACTGTCAAACAATTATCCAATCCTTTAGTGATAAAAAAGCTATCCCCCAAAACTTCTCTTAACTTTGTAGGAAAGTTCATTCTACCCTTTACATCAATATTGTGATAATATGTGCCTATTAGAGCATCACTAGCCATTCCTACACCGCCTTTCTTTTGGGAATAGTGAGTTGATTTAACCACTTTACCTTATAATTTAGGTACTGATCACCACTTTTCACCACTATAAATGTTATTATACTATACACTGCCTAAAAAATCAAGGCTGAATAAGATAAACACTCTTATAAAAAATGTAGAATATTTTCTTGCTTTCTATACATCATGCACAAAAAGAGCCTGATTTTTCAATCAGACTCTTACTTTTTCTATTATTCTTTAGGTTTATATTCAAATTATTCCATATAATTTTTTTTATTACTTGGTAATATAGTGTATAAAGCCTTACTCAATACTGCTCCCACTATAAAGCATACAATTGCCTCAACTAATCCATTAATTCCTACAAAAGCTGCTATAAAAGGTAAAACCTTTTTTCCATCCATAAGACCTACAATAAAATCACTTTTACCGAATAAAATCATTAAGAAGGCAATAAATAGAATAGTGTTTATCAATGCACCCGATAGCGTGGTAACTCCAAATGATAGTATTTTTGTCCTATCGTGCTTATACATCTTCTCGAAAATAATACCTGCTAACCATCCCATAATAACCCTCGGAACCATACACATAATGAAGGTGAACACTGGATTAATTCCTAATAATACTGCTCCAAATGGACTAAACCCAAAACATTGAATGAAACTTGTTGCTCCAAAAACCGCTCCAAGTAAGGCACCAGATTTAGGTCCCAAAATAATTGCACCAATAACTACTGGAATCATCATAAATGTGATTTCAACTGCAGCAATTTTTAAGTATCCAAGTGGTGTGAATGCCATTATAATCATAATAGCTGTTAACACTGCAAACTGTGTTAACTTAAGAACATTTTTGTTGATTGACTTAGTATTTTCCATACTTCCTCCTACTATTGCCCCT
>JAAYSW010000184.1 GCA_012523875.1 Clostridiales bacterium | reverse complement strand
GGTCAATACAACAATCAAAAATCTCCTGTCCCATAATCATAAGCCTGTTTCGATTAGGAATATCAGTAATTTGGTCCACATAAGCAAGGCGTTCGATAAGCAAATCCTTTTCTTTGTCCTTATGTATATCGATGAACGCACCACCCATAACCCTGTTTTTTATATAAGAAATGTTAGCAGTTTTATATCGGTAAAGATACCATCGATATTGATTATCAGCAGAGCGAAGCCTAAGTTCAATATTGTGAATTTTTGTATCATCAGACCCAGCAGATTTAAATAAGCTATCAAGATATGTATCGTACAGCATTTTATCATTTGGATGAACCCTTTTTCTTAATTGCTTAAAGGAAATTACGGATTCATCCAATCCAAGCATTTTCTTCAATTCTTTTGAGGCGTAAAAGTTATCGTTTCCATCTTCACTCAGTATAATACCAATTTCTGAAAGCTCCATAGAGAGTTCGTATCTACTTTCAGAAACTGAAAGATTTTGAGAATATATATTAAGCTCATCTTGCATATTTTTCAATTCAGTTAAATCAAAACCTATAGAAAGCAGGAGTTTATATTTTTTATTCTCCATAATATTAGAGGTGCTCCAAACAAAATATTTATCACTTCCATCGGATACCTTAAAAGAAATTTCATCTTTTTTATTTTCAAGTATTTTAGAAACGCTATCAATATTAAAATCAGGGAGATTAAAAACCTTGCACATGAGCATAAATTCATCAAAATCTATATTTTCGATGCCAAGAATACTTTTTAGTTTTTCGTTCGGTATAATAATATTTAGATCAGAGGTCCATAATATAGCAGGGGTGTCAATATCATCAGCAATTTTGGTGATATATGATTGATTAATATAGTTTTCTTTACTACATCTAAAATGGTAGTAAATGCCCGACAGGAAACCCAGTAAGGAAAGTGTAATGATGTAAATATATAAAACTTGTAATGAATATGGTTTGTTAAAATAAGTGTAGATTAGTATGAATCCTGTACAAGCAAGTAGGATAATTCCTGTGGATAGAATTTTATTTTTCATCCATGCCACCCCTCTAAATCTGTGTGTGCAGCTTATTTATAATATTCTTGATAATTTTACTCATATATAAAAACCTTAACATAATTATAACAATACTTTTATATGATGTCAATGAGAAATAACAAAGTTCAGATTAAATTTTGCTATTGTTTTCACAAAATATACACAAATCTAATGTAAAATAGAAGTATTAAGTATAAAAATAAGAATATATATAAAATCAAGTTATGGGAAATAAGGGGTGATTGTCTTGTATAAAATATTAATAGTTGATGATGAGGTGAACATAAGAAAGGTTGTCCGTGAATATGCTGAATTTGAAGGTTATGAGGTTGAAGAGGCAGAGGATGGTATGCAGGCAATTGAAATTATAAAGAAAAAAGATTTTGACCTAATCATTTTGGATATTATGATGCCAAGACTAGATGGCTTTTCAAGCTGTAAAGAAATAAAAAAGCATAAGGATATCCCAGTTATCATGCTTTCGGCGAGGGGTGAGGAGTATGATAAGCTTTTTGGATTTGAGATTGGAATTGATGATTATGTTGTAAAGCCGTTTTCACCAAAGGAACTTATGGCAAGGGTGAAGGCGGTTATTAGAAGGAACTCCCCCGAACAAAAGGTTGAGGAAAAGTATGAATTTGAGGGGCTAGTAATTGATGTTCTAGGGCGTGTTGTCTATGTTAATGAGGAGAGAATATCAATGACACCAAAGGAATATGATTTGTTATTCTATTTAGTTAAGAACAAAAACCTTGCACTTAGTAGGGATAAATTACTTGAAGATGTGTGGGGTTACGACTTCTTTGGTGATGACAGAACTGTTGATACCCATATAAAAATGCTTAGAAATAGTCTTGGAGAATACAGAAAGTTTATAGTAACTTTGAGGGGAATGGGGTATAAGTTTGAAGCGGACCAGAAGCCTTAGATTTAATATCTGGCTATATTTCATGCTCTTTGTTATTGTTGTTTTTACACTGCTTTGGGTATTCCAAATTTTGTTTTTTGAAAGTTTTTATAAAAGAATGAAGTTTAATGCCATTGAACAAGTAGCAAATGATATCCTTGATATATATGACAATAAAAACTATGAGAATGAAATGTATAAGTTTGCAATAGATAATGATATTTCTATAATTATATATGATAAGTATAACCGATTAAGATTATCCATTGGCGGATATGGAGATTTTGCCTTGATGAGTGGCTATAACGAAACTCCGATTTATTTAAAAGAGCTGATAAATAGTAAGAATGGTGAAATAAAATATATAGTCAATGAAAGGCGTACTAACAAGCAGGTCCTAATTTATGGTAGTGCTATAGGCGTACCAGAAAATATAGATGGCTATCTACTTGTAAGCTCAAGCCTAGAACCCGTTGAATCAACAGTAGCTATTATGAAAAAACAGATGTATATTATTTCTGGAATATTAATATTTTTTGGGGCGATACTTTCTCTTTGGGCATCACAAATGATTGCATCTCCTATTATAAAGATTACTAAATCAGCTAAAAAACTTGCTAAGGGTAATTATGATGCAGAGCTTGGTGGAGATGAATATAATGAGGTATATCAGCTTTCACGAACTTTAAGTTATGCCTCTAAGGAGATTTCAAGAGTCGATAAATTGCAAAGGGATTTAATTGCTAATGTATCACATGATTTGCGTACACCACTTACAATGTTAAAGGCATATGCAGAAATGATTAGAGATTTATCAGGTGATAATCCTGATAAACGTAGTGAGCATTTAAATATAATTATTAATGAAACGGATAGATTAGCGGAGCTTGTAACAGATATGTTGGATATAACGAAGATAGAAAGTGGTGAATTATCTCTTAGTTTTTCAACATTTGAGATAAAAAGCAAACTTGAAGATATAATCAGAAGGTATAAGGGAATATCCGAATATATGGGTTATAATATCTTCTTTGAATCGGATGGAGAAGCAGAGGTTAGTTGTGATGCAGTGAAAATTGAACAGGTTATAACTAATTTAATCAATAATGCTATTAATTTTACTGGTGAGGATAAGAATGTATTTATAAAACAGATTAATCAAGATGATGGTGTAAGGATAGAGATTAGGGATACAGGACAGGG
>JAAYSW010000183.1 GCA_012523875.1 Clostridiales bacterium | reverse complement strand
GTACACTTACCACATGACTCATCAACTGTAAATTCTAGAAAGAACTTAGCGATGTCAACCATACAATTGTCCTCATCCATAACAATAAGTCCACCAGAACCCATCATAGAACCAACTTTTATAAGGTTGTCAAAATCAATTGGAACGTCAAAATGTTCAACAGGAATACATCCACCCGATGGTCCACCAGTTTGTGCGGCCTTAAACTTCTTGCCATTTGGGATTCCGCCACCAATTTCCTCAATAACAGTACGCAATGTAGTCCCCATTGGAATCTCAACAAGACCTGTGTTGTTAATTTTTCCACCCAATGCAAAAACCTTTGTACCAGCAGATTTTTCTGTACCAATTGATTTAAACCAATCAGCACCATTTAAAATTATCTGTGGAATATTTGAATATGTTTCAACATTATTAAGTAAAGTTGGCTTGCCAAACAGACCCTTTTGTGCAGGGAAAGGTGGACGTGGGCGTGGCTCTCCTCTATTTCCTTCTATCGAGGTTAATAATGCCGTTTCTTCACCACATACAAAAGCACCAGCACCAAGCCTTATACCAACATCAAATGAAAAATCTGTTCCAAATATATTTTTTCCTAACAATCCATATTCACGTGCTTGTTTTATTGCAATTTCAAGACGTTTAACAGCTATCGGATATTCCGCACGAATATATATGTAACCCATATCTGCTCCTATTGCATACCCTGCAATAGCCATTGATTCAAGCACCACATGTGGATCACCTTCTAATATAGAACGATCCATAAACGCTCCTGGATCCCCCTCGTCCGCATTGCAACAAACATATTTTTGGTCAGCTTCATTTTGCTTAGCGAGCTTCCACTTTAGTCCAGATGGGAAGCCACCACCACCTCTGCCCCTTAGACCACTATCCATAATTGTTTGGATAACATCATCAGGTGTTTGTTCTGTCAAAACCTTACCAAGTGCCTCATAACCATGATTTGCTATGTATTCATCAATACATTCTGGATTGATAACACCACAATTTCTAAGCGAAACACGTTGTTGCTTTTTATAGAAACCAGTATCATTTAAGGACTTAATTCCTTCTTCAGTTACTGTTTCATTATAAAGTAATCTCTTAACAATTCTACCTTTTAGAAGATGCTCTGATACAATTTCAGGTACATCATCAACCTGAACCATTGAATAGAAGCTTCCCTCAGGATAGACAATCATAATCGGACCTAAGGCACATAGACCAAAACAACCAGTTTTAACCACCTGTACTTCAGAGCTAAGTCCGTTCTTATCTATTTCATCTTGCAGTACATTAAGAAGTTGTTCGCTTCCAGATGAAGTACAACCTGTACCACCGCATATTAAAACATGTGAACGATACATATTTATTTCCTTTCAGCCAATAATTATTTTTATACGATATTTAACAATATAGCTTATTTATCCATCTTTGAATTAATTGTATAATCACTAACAATCTGACCTCTAATAATATGTTGCTCAATAACCTCTTGTGCTTTTTTTTCATCCATATTGATATAAGTAACCTTATCCTTGCCAGATTCAATTACTTCAACAATTGGTTCATATTGACACAATCCTATGCAACCTGTTTGTGTAACCATAACATCTTCTAGTCCTTTAGAATGTATAGTATCTGATAAAGCCTTTAATACAGGTCTAGCACCAGCTGCAATACCGCAAGTTGCCATACCAACTACAATTCTTGTTGATGCGTGTTCAATTTCGGAACGAATCCCGATTTGGCTCTGCATTCTCTCACGAATTGCTTTTAATTCGTCAAGTGATTTCATATTTTACCTCCCAAAAATTCAAATTTAAAAGTTAATAACAAAAAATATTTATATTACCTTTTCACCATCAACCTCTTGTTTATTTTCATTTAAATAATCATAAATATAAACAGATACATCGGGTGAATTAAAAGAAATATCTCCCAAGATTTCACGAAATTCTCTTGTATCAAGCGTAAAGCTTTTTTCGTCAATTTTATACATATAAAAAAAATCAATATGTGAATTCAACGTAACCAGAGTATGTATTGTGGAATTTATATCACCCAAGGGCATACAATCGATATGCGATAATCCAAAAGTAGCAGTTACTGTTGTTCCTATACCCACTTGAGATACTATTTTAAATGAACCTCCCGTATTTTCAGCAGCAAGCTTGTAAAAAGGTATTCCAAGCCCTACCCTACGGGTTGTTCGGGTTGTAAAAAAAGGATTAATAACATTTTCAAGTTTATCCTTATCCATTCCACAGCCATTATCTTTAATTTCTGTGATTAGTATATCATTTTTTGTATCTGCAATGATAGTAATTTCAATTAATTTTGCACCTGCACTTATGGAATTCTGGGCTACATCAAGTATGTTGAGGGATATTTCAGTCATCATTCTTCAACAGTATATTTCTCTAGTATACCATCGAGATCATCTACGCCTATACGACCATAAACATCTTCGTTAACGGTGAGGACTGGAGCAAGCCCACAAGCACCAATACAGCGACAAGCCTCTACAGAAAATTTTCCATCAGATGTACATTCGCCATCACCAAGATTAAGTTTCTCCTTTAATTTATCATATAAATCGCCTGCACCTTTAACATAGCAAGCTGTACCAAGGCAGACAGAGATATTATATTTGCCCTTTGGGGTGAGTGAAAACTGTGAATAAAATGTTACTATACCATAAATTTCTTCTAATGGAACTTCCATCTCATTGGAAATAATTACTTGAACTTCAATTGGAAGATATCCATAAATATCCTGTGCCTTTTGAAGTATACCCATTAAGGAACCCTTTTCATTCTTTTTTTCTTTTATAACTTTTAAAAGTTCTGTTTCTTGTTCGGTCGTTCCATTAAAAGGTACAGTGTTTGCAGTTTTTGAACCCATTATTAATCCTCCTTGAATAATTAAGTGAAATAATTATAAATTTAGTTTATATAATTGATTTTGTTTATTATTTCACAAACCATATTACTTGATAATTATATCACAAAACAATTTAAAAATCCAGTCAAATATATCACTAACAGAACGAGTGATTTTTGTTGAAATTGCACAAAAATAATTATATATTTATATATATCTATTTAAAGGAAATAAGTTGAAAGGTTTAGGACAATCAAATTGAATACTCTATGCATTTTCTTCACTTTACAGATTTATTATCTAATTTAAATAATAATAAATATCTAAATTTCTTATTAAAAACACTTTTTTATGCTTGATTTTAAATATTGTATATGTTATACTAATTTGCAAGTTATATTTGGTAAGGTTCTATGAAAACTATTGTTTTATAATAGGCTTAGGAGGTATTTAAAATGCCTGTACAAAAAAAGCATACCCATATGAAACCGACACGAATTATCATAATTAGTTTTCTTATTATTATTCTATTTGGGACCCTGCTTTTAACTCTGCCAATCAGTTCAAAAAGCAGAGAGTTTACTCCACCACTAGATGCTCTTTTTACTGCTACCTCAGCAACCTGTGTTACTGGACTAATTGTTCATGATACTGGAACGTACTGGAGCATATTTGGTCAATGTGTCATTATCTTAATGATTCAACTCGGTGGTTTAGGGCTTGTAACCTTCGCTACATTTTTTAACTTTGCACTTGGAAAAAAACTTGGTCTAAAATCTTTGCAACTTGCAAGTGAATCAGTGGGATATGATGATTTTTCTAGAATAAAACAGCTTGTAAAAATGGTGTTTAAAATATCAATGAGCTGTGAATTAATTGGTATGCTCCTGCTTATGACTGTTTTTGTACCTAAGCATGGAACATATGGAATTTATATTTCACTATTTTTATCAATTTCAGCTTTTTGTAATGCTGGATTTGATATTTTAGGTTTTGAGGATAAATACATCAGTCTTACAAATTATGCCGACAATTCAATAGTTATGGGCACCATAATGCTTTTAATTATTTGTGGTGGACT
>JAAYSW010000182.1 GCA_012523875.1 Clostridiales bacterium | reverse complement strand
CTGTAATCGCAGCAGGAGGAATTGCAGATGGGAGAGGCATGGCTGCGTCATTTATGCTCGGTGCAGAGGGAATCCAAATTGGTACACGCTTCCTTGTATCAGAGGAATGCCAGATACATGAAAATTACAAGAAAATGGTTTTAAAAGCAAAGGATACAGATAGTATCGTTACTGGTAGATTCACAGGACATCCTTGTCGTGGTATTAAAACTAAGTTTGCAAAGGGCTTGTTGACATTTGAAAGAGACGGGGGAACTCCTGAAGAATTTGAGGAGAAAACTCTTGGTTCATTAAGAAAAGCTGTTCAAGACGGAAATATTGATGAGGGAACATTCCTTGCTGGTGCTATTTCAGGGCTTGTGAATGAGAAGATGACTTGCAAGGAGATTATTGATGAGATTATTGGTGATGCTAAGAAATTACTGAAGATATAGATTTAAATGATAGAACATAAGTGTAAAAAGGATGTGGAGGAAGATATGGCAAAAACAGCATTGGTAACAGGGTCAACACAGGGAATAGGTGCTTGTATAGCTAAAAGGCTTGCTAAGGATGGATATAATATAGCTGTAAATTGTCGTTCAGAGGCAGAAATGTCTAAGGGCGAAAAGGTAGCAGATGAGTGCAGAGAGTTTGGAATAGAGGCTGAGTGTTTTATAGCAGATGTTTCAAAATACAATGAATGTGAGGATATGGTAAAGGCTGTTAAAGAGCGTTTTGGAACTATTGATACATTGGTCAATAATGCAGGCATTACAAAAGACGGATTAATGGCAAGAATGAGCGAGGAAAACTATGATATAGTAATTGCTGTAAACCAAAAAAGTGTGTTTAATATGATGAAACTTGTTGGAAATGTTATGATAAGACAAAAAGGTGGTAGAATTATTAATGTTTCATCAGTTGCGGGGCTTTATGGCAATGCTGGACAGATAAACTATTCAGCGTCAAAAGCTGCGATAATAGGAATGACAAAGACTGGTGCAAAGGAGCTTGGCTCAAGGGGTATCACTGTTAATGCAGTTGCACCTGGATTTATACAGACACCTATGACTGATGCCTTGACAGAAGAACAAAAAAATGCTATCTTAAATGTTATAGCTATGAAAAGATATGGGCAAGTTGAGGAAATTGCGGGAGTTATTTCCTTCCTTAGCTCTGATGATGCAAGCTATGTTACAGGACAAACTATTGAGATTAGTGGCGGTTTGTCTATGTAGTAGCAAATTCTTACTTCGGTGAAATTAATTACAAGTTCGATATAAATATATAAGACCAGATTTGAAATAAAATGAGGGAGAATACATGAAAAGAGTAGTAATAACTGGGATGGGAACTGTAAACCCCCTAGGTAATAATGTAGATGTATTTTGGGAGAATATCAAGGAAAATAAAAATGGTCTTTCATACCTTAAAGATATGAAAGATGGGAATATCTTTGACGATTTTGAGGTAAAGGTTGTTGGAGCAGTAAAAGATTTTGATTGTTTAGAATATATAGAAAAAAAAGAATCCAAAAGAATTGATAGATTTACTCAATTCGCAATAGCATGCTCAATGGAGGCATTGAAAAAAAGCAGCTTTAATATTAAGGATATAGACCCCTTTAGAGCAGGTGTAATTATCGGTTGTGGGATAGGTGGACTTGAGCTTACACAACAGGAGCATGCAAAATATTTGGAGAAAGGTCCGAACAGGGTTTCTGTTTTCTATGTGCCTATGATGATTGCAAATATGGCTGCGGGAACTGTTGCTATGAAAACTGGATTTAAGGGTGATAATTTCGCAACGGTAACTGCTTGTTCATCTGCTACTCATGCTATAGGAGAAGCCTTCCGCAAGATAAAGGATGGTTATCTTGATGTATGCCTCTGTGGTGGAACGGAAAGCTGTATTACTGAATTTGCATTGGGTGGATTTAACAATATGAAAGCATTGTCTAAATCTGATGATGTTGAAAGAGCATCTATTCCTTTCGATAAGGAAAGGAGTGGATTTGTCTTGGGGGAAGGTTGTGGAATGCTTCTCCTTGAGGAATATGAACATGCCATTGCAAGAGGTGCGACCATTTATGCAGAAGTTGCTGGATATGGTGCAACTTGTGATGCCTATCATATGACATCTCCATCACCAGATGGTGAGGCTGCTAGCAAGGCTATGAAGATTGCCTATGAAGAAGCTGGAGTATTGCCTGAACAGGTAGATTATATTAATGCACATGGTACATCAACGGGCTTGAATGATAAATATGAAACAAATGCAATAAAGCTTGCACTTGGAGCTGAGGCGGCGACTAAAGTTAAGATAAACTCTACAAAGTCTATGATAGGACATCTACTCGGTGCTGCTGGTGCTGTTGAGGCAATTGCAACGGTATTACAAATGAATAATTCAGTGTTACATAGAACATTGGGTTATAAGGTATATGATGAGGAATGTGATTTAGATTATTGTGTAGAAGGCAATATTGAAAAGGAAGTAAATGTAGCATTATCAAATTCATTGGGGTTTGGTGGGCATAATGCTACACTTTGTATAAAAAGTGTGAAGTAACACAATACATCAATGAATGGGATAAAGGCTTTTAGCTAATATTTTATTTAATTGAATATGGGGTTGGCAGTTAGCATAATTATAATTTATAAATATGGATGAAAATATAAGAATAAATGGGGGAAACAAAATGAATGAGAATAAAAATAATAATCTATCCTTCAGTGAAATAAAAGAGCTTATAAACCTTGTGGCTGATAAAAATCTCGGTAAGTTTGAGGTTAAATATGATAATTATAAAATTTCTATTGAGGGAAAAAAAGAAAAGGTGATACAGCCTGCTGGTATGAATAATTCCTCACAATGTTCCCAACCTGCACTTGCTGCAGCATCAGCAGTTTCAGAAGAAGGAACAGCCGCAGCTGTTGCCGTAACTACAAAGAGTGAGCCATGTGGAAATATTGTTAAAGCACCGATAATTGGGACTTTTTATGAAGCTCCAGCACCTGATAAAGAGCCGTTTGTAAAGGTCGGTCAAAAGGTGAAAAAAGGCGATGTTATCATGATAATTGAATCAATGAAGCTTATGAATGAAATTCAGAGTGAATTTGATGGTGTAGTAACAGAGGTTTTGGTTGAAAACGGAACAGCAGTTGAGTTCGACCAAGCAATAATGATAATTAATTAATAGGAGTGTAGAATGGATATAGTTTTAAATCAAGAACAAATTAAGGAGATTATTCCACATAGGGATCCATTTTTATTAATTGATGAAGTGCTTGAGATGGAGCTTGGTAAACGAATTGTTGCAAGGAAAAATATTAAGGCAGATGATTTTTGGTTTAAGGGACATTTCCCTGAATATCCAGTTGTACCAGGTGTTTTGATGATTGAAATGCTTGCACAGGCAGGTGCTGTTGCAATGCTTTCTATGGATGAGCATAAGGGTAAGATTGGTTTTTTAGCTGGCGTTGATAAGGCGAAGTTTCGCCGACAGGTAGTACCTGGCGATACGCTTTTGCTTGAAGTTGAAATAATTAAGGTAAGAGGTCCTATTGGAATTGGTAAGGCAATTGCGAGCGTTGATGGGCAAAAAGCTGTTACAGCAGAAATTTCATTTGCTCTCAAATAGTAAATAATTTTACCTTGTAGTATAAGCATTAGGCTCCTTGTAGCCATAAATTGCACAATTGTGTACTTAGAAGAGATTATCTAAGTAAATAACCTGAATAGATAGGAATTACTGAAATGTTTGAGAAAGTATTGATAGCAAATAGAGGCGAAATCGCCGTTAGAATAATTAGGGCTTGTCGTGAATTGGGGATACGCTGTGTTGCAGTATATTCCACTGCTGATAAAAATGCCCTTCACGCACAAATTGCAGATGAAGCGATTTGTATTGGGCCCGCTAATACGAAGGATAGCTATTTAAATTCACAGGCATTACTTGCAGCTTGTGAAATTACTGGCAGTGATGCTGTTCATCCAGGCTTTGGATTTTTGTCTGAAAACGCAGATTTTGCAAGACAATGTAATAAATGCGGTATAACATTTATTGGCCCTAGTCCTGAATCAATTGAAATGTTGGGTGATAAGGCTACTGCTAAGGAAACAATGAAAAAGGCTGGGGTTCCAGTAATCCCCGGCTCAGATGGTGCTGTAAAAAATATAGATGATGCAAAGATGATTGCTAATGAAATTGGATATCCTATTTTGGTTAAGGCATCGGCAGGTGGGGGCGGCAGAGGAATACGTCTTGTTGAAAAAGAAAGTGATTTAGAATCACGATTTATTGCTGCGAAACAAGAGGCAAAGAGTTTTTTCGGCGATGATGGGGTGTATTTAGAGAAGTTTATCATTAACCCTCGCCATGTTGAAATACAGGTTGTTGCCGATAAGCATGGAAATGTCGTGCATCTGGGCGAAAGAGATTGCAGTATGCAAAGACGTAATCAGAAGGTTTTGGAGGAAAGCCCAAGCCCGATTATGACGGAAGAATTACGTGAAAAAATGGGTGAGGCTGCTGTTAAAGCAGCTAAGGCTTGCGGATATTATAATGTTGGAACAATTGAGTTTTTAGTTGATAAAAACCTTGATTTCTACTTTATGGAGATGAATACTCGTATCCAAGTCGAGCATCCTGTAACAGAATTTGTAACAGGAATTGACCTCGTTAAAACACAGCTAAAGATAGCAAGTGATGAGGTGCTTTCATTTACTCAGGATGATGTAAAAATAATTGGACATTCCATTGAATGCAGGATAAATGCTGAAAATCCATCTATGGGATTTAGACCATCCCCAGGAAAAATTATAGCATTGCATACACCGGGGGGACCTGGAATAAGGATGGATAGTGCTGCGTATCAAGGTTATATCATCCCTCCCTATTATGACTCAATGATTGCAAAGTTGATTGTTTATGCACCAACTCGTGAAGACGCAATAATGAAAATGAGATGGGCATTATCGGAATTTATTGTTGAGGGTGTGGATACAAATATTGATTTCCAACTTGATTTGATAAAAAACCCTAGTTTTGAGAGTGGAGAATATGATATAGGATTCCTAGATAGGCTGATGAAAAAATAGAAATATGTTTAGTCATAGAAAATGGTGGTGAAGTTAATGTTAGAAGATTTGTTTAAAGTGGTTAAAACGAGGTTTAATGGCATAGAGGGTAAGAATAATGATGATGCCCGTAAAGGAAATATTCCTGAGGATTTACTGTTTAAATGCCCAAGATGTCTGCAAACAGTTTTCAGTGAGGAGTTTTCTGCACTAAACAAGGTCTGCCCAAACTGTAATTACCATGGCAGGCTTACTGCAAAAGAAAGATTGAAGCTGACTATTGATAAGGGTAGCTTTATTGAATATGATAAGGATATGTTAAGTAAAAATCCAATAGATTTTCCGGGGTATCCTGAAAAACAGGCAAAGCTTAGAAGTGAAACGAATCTAAAGGATGCTATTATAACAGGCGAAGCAACCATAAGGGGAATTAAGACTGTTCTTGGCATAATGGATTCAAGGTATATGATGGCATCTATGGGTAGTGTTGTCGGTGAGAAGCTGACAAGGGCGATTGAAACTGCAACGGAAAGAAAATTACCCATTATTATCTTTTGTGCATCGGGTGGTGCTAGGATGCAGGAAGGTATAATTTCCTTGATGCAGATGGCTAAAACTTCAGGTGCTATTGCAAAGCACTCCGAACAAGGACTTTTTTATTTAACAGTGCTAACAGACCCCACAACAGGTGGTGTTACAGCGTCCTTTGCATCATTAGGTGATGTAATTATAGCCGAACCTAAGGTGGTTATTGGCTTTGCTGGGCGTAGAGTTATTGAAGGTACTATTAGACAGAGATTGCCTGATTATTTTCAATCAGCAGAATTTATGCTAGAAAAAGGCTTTGTTGACATGATTGTTGAAAGAAAGAGGATGAGAAGCACACTGGCACATTTGCTGAAACTTCATGGATATACGGATGAAAACAGGTATAATAACTAATGGAAATCGAGGTATAAAGATGAATAAGCTTAGTGCGTATGAACGACTTGAACTTATAAGGAATAAGAATCGTCCGACTGTTAGGGATTATATACCACAGATATTTGATGATTTTTTTGAGATGCATGGCGATAGATTATATGGCGATGATGGTGCAATTATCGGGGGTATAGGTAGGCTTGGTGACCGACCTGTAACTGTTTTAGCACAGGTTAAGGGTAGGAATATTGATGAGAATAAAAAGTCTAACTTTTCCATGCCACATCCTGAGGGATATAGAAAAGCGTTAAGGCTTGCAAAACAGGCTGAAAAATTTAATCGCCCTGTGATATGCCTGATAGACACTCCTGGGGCGTTCTGTGGTGTTGAGGCTGAGGCAAGGGGTCAGGGTGAAGCTATTGCTAGGAATCTTGCCGAATTTATGTTGCTTAGAACACCAGTTATATCAATTGTATTAGGCGAGGGTGGAAGCGGTGGTGCATTGGCTTTAGGCGTTTGTGATGAGCTTGCAATGCTTGAAAATGCACTCTATTCAGTAATTTCGCCGAGGGGCTTTGCAAATATTCTTTGGAAGGATGCAAGTCGTGAAGAGGAGGCTTGTCAAATTGTTAAGTGTACTGCTGAAGATTTGATGGGGTTCGGGGTTGCAGAAACAATAATTCCAGAGCCAGTTGGTGGTGCTCACAACGATTTGTACAAGATTTCAGAAAATATTAAGGAATTCTTGTTAGAAAAGACGGAAGAAAAATGCCAAAAAGATATTGACGTTTTACTGAAAGAACGTTATACTAAGTTTAGAAAAATTGGTGAGTTTGAAGAAAGTGAAAACATTGCCAATTAAATACGTTATAATGGCAATTTGCCTTTATATATGCGTTTGAGTATTTACATCTGACATTTAATGGAGGACTGTTTTACTATAATGCTGATAAAACTAAGCTTGAATGGAGGGTAATTATGGTTTTTGAAAAGGTGAAAGGTATTATTGTTGACCAGCTTGATGTTGATGCTGAAAAAGTAACAATGGAATCTAATGTAGCTGAGGATTTAGGGGCTGATTCATTGGATGTTGTTGATTTGATAATGTCAATTGAAGAAGAATTTGATATGGAAATTAACGATGATGCAGTTGAAAACATGAAAACTGTTGGCGATATTGTAGGCTTTATTGATAGCAATAATAAATAAAAAATTACCGACACTAATTGGTGTCGGT
>JAAYSW010000181.1 GCA_012523875.1 Clostridiales bacterium | reverse complement strand
GTAGACTGACGACCTGCCCTAGCAGCAAACGGAACTTCAGTATCAATACTCCATGCAACTGCATTAATTGTATTTATCCTTCCCATTCCCTCTATAGATTTCAGCATTTTTTTGTAATTTTTCTTATCAGGCTCTACAGCAAATATTTCTGAATATGCACCACCAGTATATTCCATGAACTCCTTAATAGTATCGCCATTATATGCCCCCAAATCAACAAAGACCTCAGCCATACTAGGGCGAATAATGCCCTGGTATACATCAGATATATCCGTGGTAGTATCTGATAAATATTTTATATCACCACTTATTTTAAAATTTATAACATTAGCAAAAACTTTTCTTGAATAATTATCTGCAAGTAAGTAATATACCTTTGATAACTCCTCTCGGTGTTCAAGGCAATATTCATATGTAAACAGACCCTCACCAACAACAGGAACATCAGGAACATACATTGTGTATTTTGATGCCAGTAATTCAATTTTTTCAATCAACGATGGATTGCCCGCTGCAAATGCAAGAACTATTACAAAGTCTTCAACAGTTTCCTCAATTTCAGAAAGCTTCTGTACTTTATATCCTTCAAATTTATGCCCTCTTACAAATTCATCGCTTGCAAATACTCCTGCAAGTGGTATCCCATATTGCTTAAAAGCTGACATAATTTTTAAAGCACCATTTCCCATTCCATAGATGTATATAGGGCGTTTTTCTTCCTTAATAGCATCCCAACATGAACGGGTTTCAGTAATAAATGATAACATTATATTCCCCCTTTTCATTTATAAATGGTACTATTACTCCTCCGCATCGCAATCTCCATCACAAATATGGTTATTAAATGCACCCATCATATCCCTACCTTGGATTTTAAACCTATTTCTCTGTTCATTTATTTTTTCATCAAGCATTGCAGAAACCTTTCGTGGTTCTTTTATAGATTTTATTATTTTAACTGGTGTATCTGTATCCCTTACATATAAAATTATTGTACCACACTTAAATATTCTTTGACCAAGTGGAAGTTGTAGCTTTTTATCCGTTACTTTATAAAGATCAAGTTCGTCTTCTTCAATATTTAAAAATCCTATACTTGTTATAAATTTCGTATCTGTTAAAAAAAATCTTGTGAATGATAATGGAAGACCAAAAAGGGTTCTCTTTTTATCAGTCCAGACATATTTTATATCTTTCTTAGCCATGTTATATCTTCTCCCTATTATGAATAAAAACTAATATGTACCATATATCCTATTACATTCTACTATATATTTTAACACAATCCATTATTCATGTCAATGTATATTTAATCATGCATGAGGAATATTGTCCTACTCACTTGAATAGAATATTTTAGCAAGAATAATATCAGTAAAGATGTGGAGGTACATATGGAATTAAAATTAAACAAAGAGATTGTTTCCGTTAAAGAGGCAATATTTGACGGTATGCAGGAGCAAAGTGTAGAGTTAGATTATATTCTTCCTGATTATTACCCTGAAATCTTTAAGCTTATAAAGTGTCAAATGTGTCCTAAAATCATTTCGTATTCTGTGAATGGTGATAGGATTACATATGAACTTGTTGTTCATATTAGGGTGATGTATTGCAGTGAGGAGAGCTGTCTATTACAATGTGTAAATCAGAAGCTTAACTATTCTAAAACAATTGAGCTCAATAAGGGATATGATAATCTTAGCGTATTGCTCACTCCTAAGGTTGATTATGTAAATTGTCGTGTTGTTAATCAGCGTAGACTTGATATTCGTGGTGCTGTTACAATCAAATCAAAAATTTATGCAGAACAAAAAAGAGAGGTTATTAGTGATGCATTTGGCTTGAATACACAGTTAAAAAAACAATGTGTTCCATATGCCTCTAATAAAATCACTGCTACTAAACAATTTATTATTAATGAAGAGATTGAACTTAATATGTCAAATCCACCTGTTCTAGGAATTATAAGAAGTGATGCTCTTGTCATTACTGGTGATAAGAAAATAATAGCAAATAAGCTTGTTTCCAAAGGTGAAGCGATTATTAATATTCTTTATTCATGTGAAAAAGATGAACAAAGCTCCCTTGAGGCTATGCAATTCAATTTGCCATATAGCCAAATTGTTGATTTAGATGGCATTAACGAAAGCTTTGATTGTATAATTAATGCTGATATTGTTAGCTGTGATGTTAATACTATTGCTAATAATGATGGGGATGCAAAAATGCTTCAATGTGAATTAATAATCAACCTCAGTTGCGTAGCTTTAAAATCGTCTGTTGTTGAGTTAGTTACTGATGCTTATTCAACAACTCATCCATGTGAATATGTAACTTCTCCAGTAAGAATTGAGCAATTCCCTTCAATCATTGAGGCTCAACACCAAGTTAAAACTAATATTGAATACAGTGATGGTGAAATTGATTGCATTTATGATGTATGGGCAAATGCTTCTAATATAAATTCATTCATTAATGCTGACGAACAAAAGATAACCGTATCGGGTATGATCAAATATTCAATAATGGCTAGGAATGAAAAAGGTATGCCTATAATGCTTGAAAACGATGAACCTTTTGAGTATGTTTCCAACTTTAATGGTATAACTGATAGCTCTATCCTCGAAACAACTGTATGCATTATCTCTTGTTCCTATAATCTTTCATCTGCTGACAGTGTTGCTATAAAGGCTGATTTAAAGATTCACGGAAATCTTTATTCATCTTCTGTGATTGATATTATTACAGATTTAAATATAGATGAGACTATTAAAAAACAACATGATGGCGATTACGCTGTTAAACTTTATTATGGAATCGAGGATGAGGATATCTGGGAGATTGCAAAAAAATACAGTTCATCAGTATCCGCAATAATGGATGAAAATGAGTTGACGAACGAAAGACTCACTCAAAATGGGATGATTATTATACCAATATTAAGTTAAGACAATCCTTATTGGATTTAAAATGGAGGTTTCAAGATGACAAAAGATATTTATTGCGATATTGCACAACGTACGGATGGCGATATCTATATTGGAATTGTCGGTCCTGTTAGGACTGGTAAATCCACATTTATTAAACGTTTCATGGAAACACTTGTAATCCCTAATATTAACAGCGATTTTAAGCGTGAACGAGCTATTGATGAGCTTCCTCAATCTGCTGCTGGTAGGACTATTATGACAACTGAACCCAAATTTATCCCTGAGGAAGCTGTTGAAATTAATTTAGATAATTCTGCACGGTTAAATGTGCGTATGATTGATTGCGTGGGCTATATTGTACCAAGTTCCTTAGGATACATTGAAAATGAAATGCCTAGAATGGTTCAAACTCCTTGGTTTGATGATGAAGTGCCATTTAATATGGCGGCTGAAATTGGTACTCAAAAAGTTATTTCTGAACATTCCACAATTGGACTTGTAATCACTACTGATGGCAGTATTTCTGATATCCCCCGTGAGGAATATGCTGAGAGTGAGGAACGTGTTATAAAGGAATTACAGGAAATTGATAAACCTTTTATTGTGCTTGTAAATTCGGTTAACCCTGATTCCATAGAAACACATCGTATATGCGAAACTTTGATGGAAAAATATAATACAATCGCTATGCCAATTAACTGCCTTACACTTGATGAGGGAGATATTAAAAGCATTATTACTCAAATTTTATTTGCTTTCCCTGTTAAAGAAATTAATATTAATATGGCTAAATGGATTACAGGACTTGATAAATCACACTGGTTAAAAGAAAATATTTTCTCCGCAATCCGCAGTGCCGCTAGTACTGTATCTAATGTTCGAGATTCTGAAAATGTTGCAAAGGGAATAATGGTTTGCGACAATGTAATTGAGTCTAGGATTACAGATATAGATTTGGGTAAAGGTAGCGTCACTATTAATGTCGAACTTGAGAATCACCTGTTTTATAAAATTTTAGGGGAAACAACTGGACTTGACATAACATGTGAAAGTGATTTAATGCCAATCTTACTAAATCTAAATAGAGTTAAAAAAGATTATGAGAAAATAAAAACTGCATTAGAGGAGGTTGAAGCAACGGGTTATGGAATAGTTATGCCAAGTATGGATGAATTAAGTCTTGAAGAGCCAGAAATAATTAAACAGGGCGGTAAATATGGTGTTAAACTTAAGGCATCAGCCCCCTCTATCCATCTTATGAAGGCTTCTATTAATACAACTGTAAGCCCAATTGTAGGCACTGAAAAACAAAGTGAAGAGTTAATTATGTATTTACTACAAGAATTTGAAGAAAGCCCTCAAAAAATATGGGAATCAAATATCTTTGGGAAATCTCTACATGAGCTTGTAAATGAAGGGCTACATAATAAGCTATATCGAATGCCAATTGAAGCAAGGTTAAAGCTTCAAGAAACACTTGAAAGGGTTATCAATGAGGGTTGTAATGGCTTAATATGTTTTATTCTTTAATTAAGACTTAAATATATTTAGTTCCAAAATGTTAATTTCCATCTTTACTTTTTTATAATGTTAAGTTTATACTTAATCGCTTATTAGTTTTTAATCTCTCACCAACATAATGTTGATGAGAGATTTTGTTGTTTATATTAAAATAAGAATTCAATTATTAATTTAAGTATTATTATTCTTTTTTATTTTGCATATGAGTTGTGTCATTGTTCCCATAGGACAGTATACGCACCATGATCTTGGTTTAAACAAAATCATTGTAGCGAACCCAATAAGTGTAGAGGTAAGCATTATACTATAAAACCCGAAGGCGAACTGTGATACCCAGGGAGAAAAAAGGTTTCCATGATATGCCCAATGCCATGGTAATTTAAAAGTCCATAGAATTTTTACAACCTGCCGCAAATCCTTTGCCCCTGTGAAAACAAGATATGTATTCCAAACCATAACAAAAAACATTGTTAGAAAGAATGTCAGAAAACCATATCGGAATTGTTTTGATTTCATCCACTTTGGTATGTCCTTTTTTCTTGATAAACCTAGCCTTCCACCAATTAAAGCAAATAACTGACCTCTGCCACAATAACGATTACAATAATCTTTATTCTTACCAATTATCGCAATTAAAAGTGGTGTAATAAAACAAATCAGCCCCAGCCATGCAAATAAAATATTAAAGAACCCTAGCAAGAGATATATAATTGAGGCTATCCAAAGATAGTTATACCAATTCTTTGTTTTCTTCATAATGTACCTCCTCTATGGAAATAACTGATGCTGGACAATCTTTTGTACATTTCCCACAACCAATACACAAATCATCTTTTATAATTGCGTATTGACCATAAAAAATTCCTATTGCATCTTTAGGACAGACCTTAAGGCAAGAACCACAGGCAACACATAAATTAGTGTCTATAATTGCTTTTCT
>JAAYSW010000180.1 GCA_012523875.1 Clostridiales bacterium | reverse complement strand
GGCAATCCCATAAGCTGATTAAGTATTAACTGGACATCATTTTGCTTCAAAACTAATAATGATGAGCCCGAAACACCTCTTATATATTCAATCATAACATGGACTGATGGCTCAAGGTTTGGGAAGGAAAGTTCTTTAACCTTACCTATATTAACCTGTGGTGTAGTAATCCAAACTTTAGCATTAAGCATGCCCGAAACAGCAGTTGCCGCTGAACCCATGGTAATATTATGAATTTCGCCTATAGCGTCTCTTTTTATTTCATTAAAATCATTCGTAGTAGCACTCGCCATTATTATACCTCAATTCTTATAAATATTATCTATCTTAATTGCCTTCCTTTTGTTATTCACACCAACTTTTCCATCAAACCATAAATTCTTATTAATTTTTACTGCTGCATTGCCCGTTATTGGCATATTTAATGGTATAATGTCATTAGGTTGGAGCGTTAAGATATCAGCAAGTGCGATTTTAGTTTCAGCAAAAATTACATCTATTTGTAAAGGTGAGTTGGTTATTTCTTTTAATATACCCTCGCGTCTTTTTTCTTCCCTTGCAGCGTCAAACCGTTTTAAACCTTGTGAATACTGGTCACTGAATTTAGTCATTACAGTTTCCATATTTACAGCAGGCAGGCTAATTGTAATAATATTTGTTACATCCTTTATCTCAACCTCTAAGGTAACTAGCACAATAACTTCATCAGGTGGAATGGACTGGCTTGCTCTTGCGTTAGTTTCAATTCCTAAAAGCCTAGGATTTATATCTAGGTAAGAAGCCCATGCTTCTTTTAGGATTTCAGTCATCCTTTCCATTACGCCTTTCATAATCCCCATTTCAATTTCAGTAAAATCCCTAGTAACCTCAATATATGGACCATCTCCACCAAGCAATCTATCTATCAATGTAAAAGTAATTGAGTTCGAAAGCTGTATAATACAGCTTATATCCATAATATCCTCATCTTCAATCCCAAGACCAACTGTTCCCATAATTACATGGTCTGGAAGTGCATTATTAAACTCATAATAACGTTGTTCCTCAATTTGCAAAACCTTTACCTTGCAGTGAATTCTAGTGTTATTCGTAAGAAATGATGATAGAAGTCGTGAATATACTTCATATATATCATTAATAACCTTAAGTCGTTCTTTAGTGAATTTCTTAGGCATCGTAAAATCATAGGTTTTAATTTTTTTTTCATTAATACTTTCTTCTATATCCTCAAATGCCTTTGTTCCCTCTGAACTAAAGTTATTCAAAAGCTCATCTATTTGGCTTTGAGAAAGAACCTCTGCCATCCTTTTCCCCTCTTTCATAAGGTATATGTTAAAAACTTCTAAACTTTATATCGATACAGATTTTATAATCAACAAATCTATAATCTTTATTCTAATTTCTATATTATATCAGATACCAGTTAAAATTCTGTGCAATAAAAGTTAATATTTAATAGACTAATAGTTAATTTTCAAAAAATAATTATAATTCATAAATTATTAATTGAATATTATCCAATTTTATGTTATAATTAAACAGTCTAAAACTTTTCTTTGCGACGCTGTTTTCTAAGTTCGCTTCTTCTCGCACCTGCATCCCATTCAGCTTGTTCGGCTTCCGTTTCAATAATTAATTTCGGGACCGTGGTCGGATTTTCATCTTCATCAAGTGCAACCATAACCAAATGTGCTTCGTTAATAAGTTTCTTTTCTCCCGATAATTTTTCGACAAATGTTTCAACCTTAATTTCCATTGAAGTATTACCTACATATGTAACCTTTCCATGTAAAACAACCAAGTTATTTACATATGCCGCTTCTTTGAAATGGAGGTTATCAATCGAAACTGTTGTTACATTTCTATTTGAATGGCGTCTTGCCACTACAGCTGCTACAATATCAATCCATTCAACTAGCTTTCCACCGAAAAGCCTGTTATAACCATTAATATGTTCAGGCATCAGGATTTGCACTTGTTCTGTTTTTGAATCTCTAACTTTTTTTACAGGTGTAATTTCCATTCTTTATCCCCACTTTCTCTATATTAACTATATGATAACTATTGATTTTTTAATT
>JAAYSW010000179.1 GCA_012523875.1 Clostridiales bacterium | reverse complement strand
AGCTCAAGATAATCCTGTAAACCAAACTTTATTCTAGCTACAGCGTCAGTGATTTTTCTTGTAACAAACTCCTTACCACGTCTTTCACTTTCATGGTTAAATAGGATTCCTGAACAAGCATACATATCATAGCTTTCACGATAGTTTTTAGTAATCCAATGACCATAAAGCTTTGCAACTCCATATGGACTTCTTGGATAGAAAGGTGTAGTCTCTTTTTGTGGAATCTCTTGCACCAAACCAAACATTTCTGAAGTAGATGCCTGATAAAAGCGGCATGAAGGTTTAACAGTTCTAATAGCCTCTAGCATATTTGTAACACCAGTTGCATTGATTTCAGCAGTTGCAAGTGGTTGCTCCCAGCTTGTGGCAACAAATGATTGGGCAGCAAGGTTATAAACCTCATCAGCCTGTGAGATTTTCATAGCGTTTATTAGAGAAATTACGTCAGTCATATCAGCATAGATAAAGTTAATTTTATCTTTAATATGCTCAACGTTTCCGTAATCAACGACACTTTTTCTTCTCATTATTCCATAAACATTATAACCCTTTTCAAGTAGCAGTTCAGCTAAGTAAGAACCGTCCTGTCCAGTAATACCAGTAATTAATGCATTTTTCATTTTAATATCTCCTTATATTTTATTTTATGGAAGCCTATCGGCTATGGGGCTACTCGCCCCAATCCCCCGCCAATTTTTTGAAAAAAATTGGATTAAAAACTTAAAGTTTTTGCTCAAGCTTTTTTCAAAAAGCTTGGCGGAGTTTGAGGCGGCAGCCTCATGCCGTAAGGCATAACGTCAAATCAACTCACGTCTATTACAAATCCTTAGATTTTCAATAACTTTTTTGACATCCTGTGTGTTATCCTTTGAACAAATAAGAATTGCATCGTCTGTATCGACAACAATTATATCCTCAACGCCAACCATAGCAATAAGTCTTTTACCACCACTTACGATAGAGCGTTCTGTGCCAATGGACACCACATCGCCAGATATATAATTGCCATTCTCATCGGTTTGATTTATTCTTTCAAGGGCAAGCCAACTGCCGACATCATCCCAGCCAAAACTACCTGGAATTGTGAATATATCATCTGCCTTTTCCATAATTGCAAAATCTATTGAATCTGAATTAAAGCTATCAAAGCTATCGTATAGAACCTCATCAAATTTATCAGTACCAACAGCATCTTTTATATTTTGTAGACCTTCATCCATTTCTGGTAAAAACTTATTAAAATTATCCATGATAGAAGAAATCTTCCACACAAACATTCCACTATTCCATAAATACTTCCTTGATGCTAGATATTTATTTGCCGTTTCTAAATCAGGCTTTTCAACGAATTTATCTACCTCATAAACGCCTACGCTTTGGTCATCCTTATGCTTAGCAAATTTAATATAACCATATCCTGTTTCTGGATAAGATGGTGTAATGCCTATAGTTACAAGGTTTTTGCCTTCTTCAGCAACTTTAATTGCTTGTTTAAGTGTATCAATATACATATCCTCATATTTAATAAGATGATCCGCTGGCAATACAAGCATAATCGCATCATCATATTTCTTGTTGATAACCATAGCAGCAAATCCTATACATGGTGCAGTATTTTTCGCCATAGGCTCTGCAAGAATGTTTTCAATCGGAAGCTTCGGTAACTGTTCCTTTACAACAGAAACATAATTTTCATTAGTAACAATGAAAATATCTTCATATGCAACTAGGGGTAAAAGCCTTGATACAGTTTTTTGTATCATGGTTTCGCCGTCTGAAGTCAATGAAAGAAACTGCTTTGGGAAGTTGTTCCTACTCTTTGGCCAGAAACGTTCTCCACGTCCGCCAGCCATGATAACTGCTGTAATTTTCATATTCTCTCTCCATCTATATAATTATTTTTGTTCATCAATATTATTTTTGCTTGGAAAAATCACAATTTTAAGCGTCATTAATATAATCCTTAAATCAAGCAAAAGTGAATAGTTTTGAATATACATCAAATCCATTTTTAGCTTATCATATGGGGTTGTATCATATTCACCAACCACCTGTGCATAGCCTGTTAGTCCTGCCTTAACCTTTAATCTAAACTCAAATTCAGGCATATCTTTTTTATACTGCTCTGTTAGTTCGGGGCGTTCAGGTCTTGGTCCAACGATTGACATATCACCCTTTATAATGTTTATAAGCTGTGGTAACTCATCCAAACGTACCTTTCTAATAAATGCACCAACTGGTGTAATTCTATCATCATCATCACAAGCAAGCCTTGCAACTCCGTCTTTTTCAGCATCTATAATCATGCTTCTGAATTTATAAACTAAAAACTCCTTACTATTTATAGTAAGCCTTTTTTGCTTATAGAAAACTGGTCCACCATCATATAGCTTAATTGCAAGTGCTATTATAAGCATTAATGGCAATGCAACAACAAAGCCAATTATCGAAAGCACTATATCAAAAATTCGTTTAAACATTCTCTGCTCAAAAGTCAAGCCATAATTCCTATTAAGGAGTAATGGCGTATCAAATAGCTTAATTTCTTCCGCTCCCCTAAGCATTATATCAGAAATCTTAGGCGAAATATAGGTTCTTATGGAGTTTTCAAAACAAAACTTTAAAATATCATTTCTAAGAGTGGATGAAATATCACAAATAATCACACCATCATATTCAAGAAGTTTATCTTTTATTAACTCAAATCCATTCTCCTCCTTTATGGAGGCACTAATAATATATTTATCAATTCGTAAACTCATTTTATTAACAAGGTTTTCAGCCAGCCTGCTACCATATACAATTACAAGTCGCCGTGGCGGATAAATTTTTAAATGGACTGTTGTCATAATCCAAGTCCAGCTGATAATAATAACTATATCAACCATTGTCATTAAAAGCATCGGCATTAAATTCATAAAGCGTCGACCAATAAGGCTTATCTGCAAATAACTGATTGCATTAACGCATAAAATAGAGAGCGATTGCGAATAAATCATATCGAGCTTTTTAAAATAGCCGATTTTAAATCCACCATATATCTTAAAAAAGAGGAGCGTTAAAATCGTATAAATGCCAACAAGCAACCAATTTCCCTTACGGTAAAATGGAAGGATAATATCACTTGCATAGTACTCATACCAGGTATAACCAAAGAGAGCGGTTGTCAATGTTAGGATGATTACTGCAGAGAAAAAGGATATTAATCTCTTATATTGTTCTTTTTTATTGTTCATTACTCACCTTTTAAACGATTCTTATGCAATATTTTTATTGCTTCTACTTTTTATATTTTATATTCTTCAAAATTTATTATGCAATAGATAATCGCATAATAAAATAATGTTGATTAATCTACAGAGTATATTGATATTTAGTTAAGTTAAACATAAACTTATATTATAATCTGTGAAAAATAGATAGTTTAAAAAATGGAAAACCATATTCATTTAAATTCAATATACATTACTTAATTATAGCAACTTATAATAAAAAGTCAATAGTAGCAAAGTCAAAATAGGTTACCATAGTGCTACATTGTTCTCATTGTGCAAAACAAATGATTTATTTTTAACATTTTTGTACATAATCCACGAAATGTTTTTATTACTCTTGACATAAGTGAATTATAGTGTTAAATTATAATTAGCACTCAACCACATAGAGTGCTAGCACTCAAATAAAATCTTCAGTACATCTTAGATAAGGAGGGGTAGATTTCAAGTGAATAACAGAAAATTAAAAATACTAAGAGCTGTTATTGACGAATATATTTTGACCGGTGAACCAGTTGGCTCAAAAAAATTATCTATGCTTCCTGAGATTAATGTATCAGCTGCAACTGTAAGAAATGATATGGCAGTCCTTGAACAACTCGGATTGCTTGAGCAACCACATACTTCAGCGGGTAGAATCCCTACCTTTAGTGGATTTAAAGTATATATAGATACCATTTCTAGCGAGAATAATCCCCTTTCTGATGACGAAAAAAGGAAACTCGATGAGTTGCTAAATATTGATGATGTTTTCACAGAAGACCTTTTAATCCAAAACGCAACTACTGCACTCGCTGAAATTACTAAATGTGCAACAGTTGCAAGTAACTCAACACCTAAATTTTCAATTATAACAAAGGTTGAGATAATCCCTACGGGAAAACGTCTATATGTAATCTTGCTTATCACTTCAAGCGGAAATGTGAAAAATAAAGCTTGTAGGCTCGAGTTTGATTTAGACGAAAACCATCTTGACTTTTTTAGTAAGTATGTACAAGAAAATCTCCATGGCATTTCAATAGAAAGCCTTTCTGATGAAATGTTTGAAGAACTTGTTACTTCACTTGGAACTTATATGGTTACTCTATCCCCCCTTGTCGAAGGAATATACGAATTATCAAAGGATTTGCGTGATGATGAAGTTACTGTGAGTGGAGAAAAAAATCTTCTCAATCGTGATGACCTTGATAAAATGGAAATTGTTCGCTTTATTGAGAATAAACATAATGTTATGTCCCTAATTGATAAAAGTTTTGAAGGAATTAAGGTTATTTTCAGCGATGAAAAGGATTCCTTTATTATAGGTAACTCAAGCCTTATAGTATCAAAATATCAAAAAGGCGATAAAGAAGCTGGTTCATTAGGAATTATCGGGCCGATGAGGTTGGACTATTCAAAAATAATTCCTTATTTAGAATACTTCACACAGAAGATTACAGACTTAATCTCGGAAGAAGATGATTTTAACGGAAAGGATGACAATAGAAGTGATTGATGAAAAGGATATTGTTCTAGAGGATGCAGAATCCACTGAAAATCAAGAAGCTACAACCGAAACCACTGATGCCGATATTGATGTTGATATTATGGAAAGCGATAGCATTGATAAAAGTACAGATGGTGAAACTGATGGGCTTGCAAAGAAAATTGAAGAGGCTCTTAATTCTGCAAACGATAAGTATTTAAGACTCTTGGCAGAGTATGATAATTATAGAAAACGGACTGTTAAGGAAAAAGCAGAAATCTATAGCGATGCCACAGTAAGTTGTATCTTAGAAATGCTACCTGTAATTGATAATTTTGAACGTGCCCTTGAAACAGAATGTTCAGATGATAATTATAGGGTTGGAATTGAAATGATTTTTAATCAGCTTAAATCAATTCTAGAAAAAATGAATGTAAAGGAAATTGAGGCATTCAATAAACCTTTTGACCCCAATCTGCATAATGCTATCAAGCGTGTGGATGATGATAAATTTGAAGAGAATACGATTTGTGAGGTTTATCAAAAGGGTTATATGCTCAAAGATAAAGTTATACGTTACGCAATGGTTGTTGTTGCGAATTGATAACTTGAAACTCCAGATTATATGTTTGATATAAATTGAATTTAATTTTTTATACTGAAAGGATGATTATTATGGCAAAAATTATAGGTATTGACTTAGGTACTACAAACTCTTGCGTTGCCGTTATGGAAGGTGGAAACGCAGTAGTTATTCCAAACTCAGAAGGTGCAAGAACCACTCCTTCTGTTGTAGCTTTCACAAAAACTGGGGAGAGATTAATAGGACAGGTTGCAAAACGTCAAGCTATTACAAACCCTGATAAAACTGTTATGTCCATAAAACGTCATATGGGTTCTGATTTTAAGGTTGATATTGATGGCAAGAATTATACACCACAAGAAATTTCAGCAATGATTCTGCAAAAGCTTAAAACTGATGCTGAAGCATATCTTGGTGAGAAGGTTACAGAAGCTGTTATTACAGTTCCTGCATACTTTACTGATGCTCAAAGACAGGCTACTAAGGATGCTGGGCAAATTGCTGGTCTTACTGTTAAGAGAATTATAAATGAACCAACTGCTGCTGCTCTTTCATATGGTGTTGATAAGGAAGAAGACCAGAAGGTTATGGTTTATGACTTAGGTGGCGGTACTTTCGACGTTTCCATTATCGAAATGGGTGATGGTGTTCAACAGGTGCTTGCAACTGCTGGTAATAATCGACTCGGTGGTGACGATTTTGACCAGAGAATTATAAACTGGATGACGGCAGAGTTTAAGAAAACAGATGGCATTGATTTATCAAATGATAATATGGCTATGCAAAGACTAAGAGAGGCTGCTGAGAAGGCTAAGATTGAGCTTTCTTCAACTCCTACAACAAATATAAATCTACCATTTATCACCGCTGATGCTAATGGTCCAAAACATCTTGATTTAAATCTTACACAGGCTAAATTTAATGAGCTGACTGCTGATTTAGTTCAGGCTACAATGGGACCTGTTAAGCAAGCATTACAGGATAGTGGACTTAAAGCTAGTGACTTAAATAAGGTTCTTCTTGTTGGTGGTTCAACAAGAATTCCAGCTGTACAAGAGGCTGTTAAGGATTTAATTGGCAAGGAAGCGTTTAAGGGTATCAACCCTGATGAATGTGTTGCACTTGGTGCATCATATCAAGGTGGAGTCCTTGGCGGAGATGTTAAGGAAGGTTTGCTTCTATTAGATGTTACCCCTCTTACACTTGGTATCGAAACTGCTGGTGGAATAAGCACTCCTATGATTCCAAGAAATACAACAATTCCTACAAAGAAAACACAGATTTTCTCAACATATGCTGATAATCAGCCTGCTGTTGATATTAATGTGCTGCAAGGTGAGCGTGAATTCGCAAAGGATAATAAGCAATTGGGTACATTTAAACTTGATGGAATTGCACCAGCTCCAAGAGGTGTTCCACAAATTGAAGTTACTTTCGATATTGATGCAAATGGTATTGTTCATGTTTCTGCTAAAGATTTAGGCACAGGAAAAGAACAGGATATTTCAATTACTGCTTCTACTAATATGTCTAAGGAGGATATTGAAAAGGCTGTTAAGGAAGCTGAAAAATATGCAGATGAAGACAGAAAAAATCGTGAAGCTGTTGATGCTAAAAATGCGGGTGAAAACCTTGTTTATCAATCTGAAAAAGCATTGGCTGACTTTGCTGATAAGGTAACTGACGATGATAAAGCACCTATACAGGCGAAAATTGATGGTTTAAAGGAAGCCCTTAAAACTGATAATACGGATGATATTAAAGCTAAAACTGATGAGCTTCAAAAGGCAATACAAGAAATTTCAACAAAGGTTTACCAGCAATCTGCTCCACAACAGGACGGAAATGCTCAACAGCCAAATCCTGAAGATTTTAGTAACGCAGACGACGGTGTTGTTGATGCAGATTATACCGAAGTTTAAGCTAGATAAAATGTTTTTGGGTGGATTATATAGTCCGCCCAAAAATCTTGAACAGAGGGTTACCCGAATTGTAGGAGCGAAAACCATTTTCGCCTGCAAAAATTCAATTCAAAACTGGCGGATGGAATATCCGTACCTACATTTTCAGGAGGTAAGTTATGTCAAATAAGAGAGATTATTATGAGGTACTCGGTGTGAGTAAGGGAGCATCCGATGAAGAATTAAAAAAAGCATATCGGGCACTCGCTAAGAAATATCACCCCGACCTCAATCCCGATAATAAAGAGGCTGAAAGTAAGTTTAAAGAGGCAACAGAAGCCTTTGAAGTGCTTTCTGATGCTGATAAGAGAGCTAAGTACGACCAGTTTGGTCATGCAGGAGTAGATCCAACCTATGGCGGTGGTGGTGGGTTTACAGGTGGATTCAGTGGTGGATTCAGCGATATGGGCGATATCTTCGATAATATCTTTGGTGGTATTTTTGGCGGTGGCTCACGTGGTACTGCAAATGCTAATTCCCCACGCAGGGGGCAGGATATCCAAGTTGGTGTAAATATTAGTTTTATGGATGCTTGTCGTGGTGTAAAACAGGATGTTAAAATCTATCGCATGGAAAGATGCGATGATTGTGGTGGAGATGGAGCCGCAAAAGGACATTCCCCTGAAACCTGTCCCGATTGTAATGGTATAGGCGTTGTGAAGGTTGCACAAAGAACAGCATTCGGTATTATACAATCGCAAAAAACTTGTCCAAGATGTAATGGTAAAGGCAAGGTTATTAACAACCCTTGTCAAAAATGCGGCGGTAGCGGAAGGAATCGAGTGCAGAAAACAATTAATGTGGATATTCCTGCCGGCATAGATAATGGACAGGTGCTTCGTGTTCCTAATCAGGGCGATTCTGGATTTAACGGTGGACCAAATGGACATCTTCATGTAAATGTTACAGTAAGACCTGACCCTGTATTTTCACGAAAAGGATTCGATGTTCACTGTGAAATCCCAATAACATATACTCAAGCCGTTCTAGGTGATGAGCTCACTGTTCCAACCATTGATGGTAATGTTAAATACACTGTTAGCGAGGGCACCCAGAACGGAACTACATTCCGTCTTAGAAATAAAGGTATTAAAAAGATTGGCAAGGATACTAGGGGCGACCAATATGTTAAAGTAATTGTGGAAGTTCCTAAAAATCTATCTAAAAAGCAAAGGGAATTACTTAAGAATTTTGAAAACTCATTGACTGATAAAAACTATCAAAAAAGACAATCTTTCTTTAGTAAATTAAAAGATAAACTCGGCTGAAAGCGTAGAACATCATGGCAACCTTAATTAAGGTTGCCATTTTTTATTACTTTTATAGGGAGTAATTTT
>JAAYSW010000178.1 GCA_012523875.1 Clostridiales bacterium | reverse complement strand
GGTTAATATTTAAAAACCTCGCCTAATCCCTTAAAGGAATAAAAGGCGGGGTTAAAATTTTGTGATGAAAAATAAATTATTTTAGCTAAGGTGGATTATTCCCATTCAATAGTAGAAGGAGGTTTTGCAGTTATATCATAAACAATCCTATTAATGCCTTTAACTTCATCAGTAATCCTTGTCGATACTATCTCAAGGATTTCATAGGGGATTTTTGCAAAATCTGCAGTCATAAAATCAGTAGTAGTAACACCTCTTAGCCCAAGGGTATAATCATAGGTTCTTGCATTATTCTCCACACCAACTGAACGCATATTTGTAATCACTGCAAAGTATTGATTAACTTGTCTATCAAGTCCAGCCCTAGCAATTTCCTCTCTAAAGATATAATCTGCATCTCTTAGAATGTCTAACTTTTCTTCTGTAACTTCACCTATTACTCTTATAGCAAGCCCAGGGCCAGGAAATGGTTGACGCCAAACAAGTACATCTGTTAGTCCAAGTTCAGTACCAAGACGTCTTACCTCATCTTTAAAAAGCATACGCAACGGTTCAATAATCTCTTTGAAATCAACATAATCGGGTAGTCCGCCAACATTATGATGGGATTTTACAACAACAGCATCACCCTCGCCACTTTCAATAACATCAGGATAAATCGTGCCTTGTGCTAAGAAATCAACTTTGCCAATTTTTTTAGCCTCCTGTTCAAATACACGAATAAACTCTTCACCAATAATCTTACGCTTAGTTTCAGGGTCAGAAACCCCCTTCATTTTAGCCATAAATTGTTCTCTAGCATCCACAGATATCAGGTTAATATCCCAATCAGCAAAAGCTTTTTTAATCTCATCACTCTCATTTTTTCGCATAAAGCCATGATCAACATATATGCAAGTAAGCTGGTTTCCAATGGCTTTTGCAAGCAGGGCAGCAGCAACAGAGCTATCAACCCCACCAGATAAAGCAAGCAGAACCTTGCCATCGCCAACCTTTTCACGAATATTATTTATTGCCGTGCTAGCATAATTAGCCATGGACCAATCGCCCGTAAATTTGCAAGCCTTATATAAAAAGTTATGCAAAATTTTAAAGCCTTCAACTGTGTTGTTAACTTCAGGATGAAATTGTGTTCCAAATAGGCTTTTGCTAGTGTTTTCAACAGCTGCATAAGCACATAGTTCAGTGCTTGCAATAGCTGTGAAACCTTCAGGGATTTCAACAACATAGTCATTATGGCTCATCCAGGAAAGATTATTTTCATTTAAGCCACTAAAAAGCATACTATTTGTATCATAACTTGTAAGGACTTTCCCATACTCTTTGGTTGGTGCAGGTGAAACCTTGCCTCCAAGCGTATGGATAATTAACTGATAGCCGTAACAAATACCTAAAATAGGGATACCTAACTCAAGTATTTCTTTATTAATTTTAGGGGAATCATTGTCATAAACGCTGCTAGGTCCTCCTGTAAGAATTATGCCAGCAGGGTTTAATTTTTTAATCTTTTCTACAGATGTTTTATAACTTAAAACTTCACAATAAACACCAGATTCACGAACTCGTCGTGCTATAAGTTGGGTGTATTGCCCACCAAAATCAAGAACAATACAAAGCTGATGTGACATAAACAAAACTCCAATCTAAATCATAAATTTAATTGCTAATCTTCCCATTGCACGGAAAAAGGAATAATGACTAAGTTTTTTACAATAGTGGTGAAAACTTGTCAGACCTTTGAATCACCTCTATTGGTAACGATTTTAAATCCAGCAGAAATTACACGTTTTTCTAAGCAAACACGGCATTCAGCTGCCTCATCACCAGTGCAAATTTTATTATCATATAAGGAATAAAGCTCCCTAAACCGTGTTGGAGATAGGTTTGGCATAACTACATTTGCACCAGCTTTCAATCCCATCTCTCTGCCTTGAGGATTAATTGTGCCTAGGGCAGTAGTAGATGGAAGTAAGGTTTTCGGTATTAAAAGCCTTGTTAGAGCAACCATAACAAGTGTATCACGCATGCTACCTTGCTTATACTCTTTATAGGGGGTATCCTTATGAGGAATAAAGGGACCTATCCCAACCATATGTGGATTAAAATCTTTTAGGAAGAGCAAATCCTCGGCAAGATTTTCAGTTGTTTGATATGGAGAGCCAACCATGAACCCTGCACCAACTTGAAAGCCAATTCGCCTAAGTTCTAATAGGCAATCGGTACGGGTTTTAAGGCTCATATTTTGGGGATGAAGCTTTGTATAGTGTTCTGGATTAGAGGTTTCATGGCGTAATAAATATCTATCAGCACCAGCATCATAAAGCTTCTGAAAGCTATCAAAACTCCTCTCACCTAAAGAAAGTGTGATGGCACAATCGTTATAATCTGATTTTATAGTCTTTATTATATCGCAAAGCATCTCATCAGTATAGAATAAATCCTCTCCACCCTGCAATACAAAAGTACGAAATCCAAGCTTATATCCAGTTTCGCAACATTCAAGTATCTCCGATTTAGTCAAACGATACCGTTCAACATTATGGTTGCCCATACGAATACCACAATATAAGCAGTTGTTTTTACAGTAGTTTGTGAACTCAATTAAGCCACGTAGAAAAACATCTTTACCATAAATCTTTTGTCGTAGTTCATCAGCCTTATCAAAAAGATAATTATCATTTTCATGGTTTGTAATTATTTCAATAAGCTCATTCTTTGTCGCATTATTTTCTGTAGCTATTTTGTCGATTAGTTCAGTATACTTTGTAGACATGATGAAAGCCTCCATTTATCTATTAATCTGAATCATAAAAAACATTTTGCTTTTTTTCGCTGTATGCATAGGTACTCATAACTAATCCAATGGCAGTAAACATACTTAACATAGCCGTACCGCCGCCACTTAAAAATGGTAGGGGAACACCTATAACTGGGAGTACAACTAAAACCATACCAATATTCAAAAAACAGTGAGTAAATATTAAAGCAAATGCACCGATACAGATATACTTACCAAGGTTGTCCTTTGCAATTCTGCTATTTGCAATTATTTTTATACAAATATAGGTTAGCACAGCCACAACTAATAGAGAGCCGACAAAACCAGTAGTTTGTCCTATATGTGCAAAAATGAAGTCATTATGCATTTCAGGTACTGCAACGTATTTTCCACCAAAAAGTCCTTGACCTAATAGCTGTCCAGAGCTTAATGCTGCCTTACCTAAATCTTGTTGCCACTCCATTCCAAGCGGGTCACTTCCAGGGTGTATTAGAATTAATATTCTATTTTTTTGCATATTACTTAAAAAATGATTCCATAGAACATAAACAGCAACAGGTGAAGCGATTAGTACGGCTGTAATGTATTTCCAAGAAAGCCCTGCTGAAAAAATCATAATTACAAACATTGCAACAAAAACAATTGCTGTACCATCATCTCCCTGCGCTGCAACAAGCAAGGTAGGAACAGCACCATGAATAATTAATAAGAATAGGTGTAATGGTTTATTTAGCGATTCTTGGACTTTAGATAAGTGGTGGGAGAATGTAAGTATGAAGGCAAGCTTTAGAAATTCTGAAGGTTGAATTGTTATAGCTCCCAAATTAAGCCACGCCTTATCATCAGAACCCTCACGCAAAATTCCGAGGGAGGTAAATGTGAGGAGGACTAAAAACACACAGACGGGGGTATATAAAAACCATATCTTTGCAAGCACATGATAATCAATCATGGAAAGCAATAGGGATATGCCGAGCCCAAGAATAGCGGCAATAATCTGTATTTTGTAATATCTTGCACCTACATTCGACAGTATGTTATTTTCGTAAATTGAATATAGGAGTAGTATGCTAAATCCAGCACAAAGGATAACAGGCAATAGTAATTTCTTATCGAGTTTTTTATAGAATTTTAAAAACCATTTTAAAACTATCTTCATTTTTGCTACACCCCATTTCGGAAATAATTATTAGTTTCCACTCCAATATTTTCTATCAAGACTTCTGTATTGAACAGCCTGTGCGATATGTGATTTCTTTATTACTTCAACGCTACTCATATCAGCAATAGTTCTTGCAACTTTTAAAATTCTATCATATGCCCTAGCAGATAATCCCATCTTATCAAAGACATCCTTGATGAGTGAAACTGCATCATCATCCATTGGGCATAGTTCCTGCAATTTATTCGGGGTAATCCTTGCGTTACAGGTAATTGATGTACCCTCAAATCGATTAGTTTGTATTTTCCTTGCAGCCTGCACACGTTCCCTTACAATTTCGGAGCTTTCTTCCTTAACATTGGATGAAATATGTTCAAATTCAACAGGTGCAACCTCTATGTGCAAATCAAAACGGTCTAAAAGAGGGCCACTCACCTTGGAAAGATAATTTGCAACCTGTCTGGAATTACAGATACATTTTCGTTTAGGGTGCCCAAAGAATCCGCATGGACAAGGATTCATTGCTGCAATAAGCATTATTGAAGCTGGGTAAGTGATAGTTCCTGATACTCTTGAAATTGTAACCTCTTGATCCTCAAGTGGTTGACGCAGAATTTCAAGTGTTCTTCTATCAAATTCTGCAAGTTCATCAAGAAATAACAGCCCATTATTAGCAAGCGAAATTTCACCAGGATGGGGAATACTCCCGCCACCAGCCAATCCTGCGGTGGAAATAGTGTGATGTGGAGAGCGGAATGGTCTTACTGTTACAAGGGGTGTGTCTTTATTTATAAGCCCAGAAATGGAATGAATATTTGTGGTAGCGATGGATTCATCAAAAGTCATAGCAGGTAATATTGATGGCATTCTCTTTGCAAGCATACTCTTGCCACTCCCAGGAGAGCCAATGAGCAAGGCATTATGCCCACCAGCAGCGGCAATTTCAAGTGCTCGCTTTGCAATTGGCTGTCCCTTTACATCAGCAAAATCCAAATCCCCATAATAGCTAGTAGGGGGTATGATATATTTACTTTGCTTTTGGATTTCTGTAAGTCCAGAAAAATGTTCTATTATTTGAGCAACTGTTTTAACACCATAAACTTCAATTCCATCAACAACAGATGCCTCATAAGCATTATCAAAAGGGACATAAACAGATTTAATTCCATTTTGCTTAGCAAGCAAAACCATTGGTAGCACACCGTTTACAGCACGGATATCCCCATTAAGGGAAACTTCCCCGATAAAGCTACTGTTGTCAATATCCGTATGAATGTAATCCATTGCTTTTAGTATTGCAATCAAAATTGCAAGGTCATGTACTGAACCACTTTTCTTTGTATCAGCAGGAGCAAGGTTTACTGTAATCCTTGCGACTGGCATTGCTATTTTACATGACCGAAGAGCAGAACGAATCCGCTCTCG
>JAAYSW010000177.1 GCA_012523875.1 Clostridiales bacterium | reverse complement strand
TGAAATTAATGTCCTTAACCCTTATTTTAAATGAATCGACCAATGGATTATCATCACCCATTGAAGCGAAAAGCATTTCCGAGTCTGCCATACTTGCTTTTAGATGTACAAAAGCTTCCTCTTTTGAATAAAATATGACAGAATCTATATTCCCTATGGATTTAAGGCTTTTATGGATACTGTTAATAGCCTCATCTGTTGTATCCTCTTCTAAGAAAACGATAACTTCATTCTTGGCCTCTACCCCAGCCACCAAAGAATTTATATTCATATAAAATAAAAGTGAAAATCCTACAAGCAATAGTGAAACTAAAAGAACACAAAATGATGCAAAAGCCATAAGTTTATTTGAAGCTATATTTTTTGTACCCTGTTTTAAAAGATATTTTACACTATTTATTCTCATCGTTGCCTCCTACAATCTCATCAAAGACAACTGAACCAGAATTAATACTTATTATCCTTCCTCCAAAATGTCTTACCAAATCATGCTCATGTGTAACCATTAAGATGGTTGTTCCACAATTATTAATCCCCTTCAACAGTTCGACAATTTCATATGATAATTCTGGATCAATATTTCCCGTCGGCTCGTCGGCAATAATTAGCTGTGGATCATTTACTAATGCCCTAGCTAACGCAACTCTCTGTTGCTCGCCACCTGATAATTCGCCTGGATATGAATTCACCCTATGTTGTAAACCAACAAGACTTATTACATATGGAACACGCTTTCTTATGTACCTAAGTGGTGCATCTATAACCCTTAGCACAAAAGCAATATTCTCATATACAGTCATATTAGGAATTAATCTAAAATCCTGAAACACAACCCCAATCGTCCTTCTTAGGTTAGGTATCTTATCTCTCCTAAGTCGGTTCAAATTAAAGCCATTAACCTTTACTATTCCCTTAGTCGCCTCTATTTCCCTTAATATAAGTTTTATAATTGTACTTTTTCCTGCACCTGAAGAACCTACAACAAATGCAAAATCCCCATCATTAATCGTTAGGTTAATATTTTTTAATGCCTCGACACCACTCGGATATTTTACTGAAACATTTTTCAGCTCAACCAAAGAATAAGCACATCCTTTCAGTGAGTTCGCAATTAAACATAAATTATAGTATTATTCTTTAAATTAATGTCAAATTATGCGGTCACGAATTGAATAAGTTTTGCCTAACACTGTAGAGTATCAGGCAATTATTTTGGGCATTTGCTGTACAAACGTCCTTTTTTAAAAAACATCCAGAATCTTAGAATTTAACAGGATTAGATGATAAATACCTTTTAACCATAAGTGCAATTTTAAAAATTATTGCATGATCAAATTCTCTTAAATCAAGTCCTGTCAACTTTTTAATTTTCTCAAGCCTATATACTAATGTATTTCTATGTACGAATAATTTCCTTGAAGTTTCAGATACATTTAAATTGTTTTCAAAGAATTTCTGTATAGTGAACAATGTTTCATGGTCAAGCGAATCGATGCTCCCTCTCTTGAACACTTCTTGAAGGAATGTTTCACATAGAGTTGTTGGCAAATGATAGATTAATCTTGCAATACCAAGGTTATCATAACTAATAATTACCTTATCAGTATCAAAAACCTTACCCACCTCAAGTGCTACCTGTGCCTCTTTAAATGATCTTGCTAAATCTTTGACACCGACAACTACTGTGCCTATCCCAACATTAACCCTAGTGTAGAATTCACTACTGAGTGTATCTGAAATTGAACGTGCTAATTTCTCTAAATCCTTCGATGCGACATCACTTTTAATTTCCTTAACCAAAACAATATCTGATTCTGTTATATTGAACACGAAATCCTTGTTTTTATCAGGGAAAAGGTTTTGTATTACATCGAATGCGGATATATCATTTGCTGAAACTATACGTATTAATAGGACAACCCTGCTGATTTCCGCACTAAACTGAAGTTCCCTTGCTTTAATTACTATATCGCCTGGTAATATATTATCAAGAACAACATTTTTAATAAAATTATTTCTATCATATTTCTCATCATAATACTGTTTCAAATTTGCCAATGTTATTGACATAATACTAGCATATTTTGCTGATGTTTCATCAACACCCTCAATAAAAACAGCATATTCAGGCTTAGGTCGAGAACCAAACGGTTTGTATGTATGACCATCCCTGATAAAAATATCGTGCGAATCACTTAAATCCATTGATACAAATTCATTTGTAGTGCCTATTTTAGATGAATCACTACAAGCAATAACATTAGCTGTTTCATCAACAACACCTATTGTTGTTTCAATTGTATCCTTCATTTGTTGAATAAACCCTTGAAATAGTCTATTAGACATATAAAACTCCATTTCTCCGTCGAGTCATCCATATAAGCCCAATCTTAATCTTCTTCGACTGAAAGAGAATTAAGATTTATATAATATTAATTATTTAATTATAATCAATGACATACCGTTCATTTTAAGTATGCTAGTCATTTATCAAAAACCATGCAAAACACATCGCTTTATATATTACAAATTGTAACACGCTTTTTCGTTTAATTTGTTAACAAATTGTTAAATATACGTGATAGATTAGAAAAAATATATGTTTTACTTTATTTAGTTGTTTAAAATGTACAAGATTCTCTGTAGCCTGTAACTGTTTTGTAATTACCAAGTTTTTTGTTTTTACTTCTACATTTTTCTAGGGCATTCAATTTTCAACATAGTAAGCGAATTGCTAAGCACCTGTTTAACCGCTTTACATAAAGCTAGCCTTGATTGCTTTAACTGTTCTGTTTCCGCATTTTTAACACTACATGCATCGTAAAACTTATGGAAAAGTGTTGCTAATTCTACAGAATACTTTGTGATTTTTGCTGGGTCATATGTTTTTGCTGCTGAATCCACTTCACACGGCAGGGTTGCCATATGACGTATAAGTTCAATTTCTTGTTGCTTGTCCAATATATCAAATTGCTTCAAATCATAATCGATAATGTTAACACCACTAGCGGATAAATTATCAATTAAACTACAAATTCGTGCATGTGCATATTGAACATAGTAAACTGGATTCTGTGCTGATTTCTCAACTGCTAAATCTAAATCAAATTCAAAATGTGAATTTGATTCCCTCAAATTAAAATAAAATCTGGCTGCATCTATTGAAATCTCATCTAACAATGTTACAAGAGTAATAGCCTTTCCCGAACGCTTCGAAAGCTTTGCAACCTCTCCATTCCGCATTAACCGAACCATCTGCATAATAACAACATCAAGCTTATTTGCATCAACACCAAGTGCTGTAAGTGCTGATTTTAATCGTGGAACATAACCATGATGGTCAGCACCTAAAACATCAATAGCCTTATCAAAGTTTCTTGTAACAAGTTTATTATAATGATATGCTATATCAGGGACAACATATGTTGGAATCCCATTTGAACGAACCAATACAAAATCCTTATCCGCACCAAAATCCGTTGCTTTAAACCATGTTGCCCCCTCTAATTCATAGGTGCAATCCTTTTCTTTCAGAATCCTAACAATCTTATCTACATCACCATTTTCATGTAGGATACTTTCCCTAAACCAATTATCATATTCAATTCTATATTTCCTTAAATCATCCTCAAGACCCTTAATATTCTTTGGTAATGCAAAATCAACAAGTGCATTCCTACGTTCTTCTGAGGATAACCCAACATACTTATCACCGAAAGCCTTTGCAAATTCTTCAGCATGCATGATGATATCCTCACCTTGATATGCATCCTCTGGCATTTCAATCCCATCTTTATAAATCTGCAAATATCTTACTTCAAGCGATGTGGCAAACTTTTCAATTTGGTTGCCAGCATCGTTGATATAAAATTCTCTCTCTACATAATAACCTGCGTACTGCATAATACTCGCAAGGCAATCGCCAATAGCACCACCACGTGCATTTCCTATATGCATCGGGCCTGTTGGATTAGCTGATACAAATTCAAGCAAAATTCTTTTGCCTTTTCCAGTATCTGTTTTTCCGTAATCATTTTTTTTATCTAAAATAGCTTGTACCACTAATGAAAACCAACGTCTAGATAGGAAGAAGTTGATAAAACCAGGGCCAGCAATTTCTATACGCTCAAACATCGTGCCATCTAAAACAAGCTGTTCGGAGATTAGTTCCGCTATCTTTCTTGGAGGCATTTTAAATGGTTTAGCACATACCATTGCAATATTTGTAGCAAAATCACCATGTGATGTATCAGCTGGTATTTCTATATTGAAAGGTGGCAACGGCTCAGATGGTACACTCCCATTTGATACCAACCTACCCAAAGCATTTAAAATTAATTCATTTAGCTCATTTGATGCGAGCTTAATCAAATTTGACATTTTTTATTTCCCCTTTTAAAGTAGAATAATATTTATTCCTATTAAATTCAATTTAAATTTCTTATATTAAATATAATCTCATTATCCGACATATAGCTTGAATTCAAATCAATCGTATATTTCATATAAAGATTACCACCATTACTATTAAGATTGTTTTCAATCTTCTTTGCATTAATCCCTACAATGAACACACCGAATGGCGTTGCATAGTGGCAAAAATGCTTTTTACCATGTTCAATTATTAGGTTTGAATTAGATGAACCACTCCTAATAATCGATGCTATTTCATTTTCCTTAACAGTTATATCAGTAACTGAGCCTTCAAAGCCTGTTGCCTCTGAATCTTCATACGAAATTATAAACGATCCGTTTTTCTCATCTAAAGTCCCTGTTGTTGTAAGCTCCATTTCAGATTTCTCATCATCCGATGCAATCTGTATACTCTTCATTTCTATTAAAACTTTTTTCAAATCAAATCACCTTTTACAGAAGTGCATATCATAGTTGTATGCATCTGTATATTCCTTCTCTTTAACAATTAATATCTACCTTAAAAACATTACCTTTAACATCATCATTCAAGAACTTTCTTGCATTCTCCTCAAACATTTCAACGCTATCGCTCACGTAAAATATATTCTCGCCTAATTTATCGCTAGTATTTAAAAGATTTTGTTCTAAAAGGCTAAGTTGAGTGAATTTTGCCGCTTCCTCACCCGAAGAAATAAGCGTAACATCATCGCCCATAATGTCGGAAATTATATCCTTCAATAATGGATAATGAGTACATCCTAAAATAAGCGTATCTATGTCTTCCTTTTTTAAAGGCTCAAGGTATTCTTCAGCTACCATTTTAGCAATCTTATTTTCTCTATCCGTATATCCATTTTCCACAAGTGGTACAAATAATGGGCATGCTTTTCCTAGAACAAAGGAATTTGGTCTTATGGTTTTAATCGCCCTGCCATAACTACCACTTTTAATTGTTGCCTGTGTACCAATTACACCAATTTTACCATTTAACGTAGAACTGCAAGCTGCTTGAACCGCTGGCAAAAGCACACCTGTAAACGGAATATCCTCTATAAGCGTCATTGTATTTATAATAGAACTTACAGTACCACAAGCTGCAATAATCATTTTAATTCCATGTTGCCTCAGAAAATCTATATCTTCCTTGGCGAACCTTAATATTGTATCCTTGCTCCTACTTCCATATGGAAGTCTTGCTGTATCTCCAAAATAAATTATATTTTCATTTGGAAGTATATTGTTAAGCTCTTTAACAGCAGTTAATCCACCAACCCCTGAATCAAAAACCCCAATAGCTAAGTCACTCATATTGTCCACCACATTCACAAACTCCTTTTTTATGAATTTGTATTTGATTTTATCAACTTAATATCTATATTGATTATCAATCGCCTGTTCGATTAGCTTATCAAGGAGATAGGAATATGACATCCCAATATCATTCATAAGCTTTGGATACATACTTATAGGTGTAAAGCCCGGCATTGTATTTATCTCATTTAAAATTATTTCACCATTATCACTGAGAAAAAAATCAATCCTTGAAAGACCCTTACACCCCATTATTTTAAATGCATCAACAGCAATTTCTCTGATTTTTTTAGCTTTATCATCATCAATCCTTGCGGGGATGTGCAGTTTTGATGAGTTAGCGATATATTTAGCATCATAGTCATAAAAATCATTACATGACTCAATCTCACCTACAAATGAAGCAAAAGGGCTATCATAGCCAAATACAGCTACTTCTAGTTCCTTACCCTTTATAAACTCCTCTACAATGACCTTATTATCATGTGCAAATGCAAGCTTAATTGCTTCTTTGAGTGTTTCAATATTTGTAGCTTTATTTATTCCAATTGAAGAACCACAATTTGCTGGCTTTACAAATAGCGGAAATCCCAATTCATCGCCTATTTTCGCACATATAAAATCAAGATTGCTAATTTCCCTTAAAGGAATCATCCTCCATTTAGCAGTCCTTATGCCGTTATAATCAAGCAAGGTATGAGTATGTGCCTTATCCATACAGGAAGCCGATGCTAAGAGCCCACAACCTACATATGGGATTCTAGCCATGTCCAATATGCCTTGTATTGTGCCATCCTCACCATTTTTTCCATGTAAAACAGGAAAAACAACATCTATTTTCCTAATAGTTGCCTCCCCATTTTCAATGGTAATAATCCCTTTATGAAGTGTATCAGGAGATAAAACTGCCATCGCACAATCAGGATTTCTCTCCCATTCCCCAGATGCTATGCTTGAAACTGCGCCAGGATAATAAAGCCACCTGCCTTTTTTTGTAATGCCAATACACATAATTTCATACTTATCTTTAGGTATATTTTCAATGACATTTGTTGCTGATATAAGTGATACATCATGTTCATTCGAAACTCCACCGAAAATTACTGCAACTTTAATTTTAGACATAGAAAAAAAGCTCCTTTAAAACTATAAATTAATAATATACCATAACTAATCAATACATTATAACATGTTCCATAAAATTCTGCAAGCATTATTTATTAATTTTATCTAAAAATTAAATAAATATATGTGATATATTCTAAATAATTTGAATAAGTTATAAAACTATAATGTTTCCTTAGTATGTTTAGTATATATAATGTATATTATTTTTTAACTATTCCCATCCTTAATAACTATATGATATTAACGCTTAGTAAATGATTGAATTAAATAAATTATAGTTATATTCAATTGCTATGTATTGTAATTATTTTTAATAAAAATGTTTAAAAATGCTTGACAATTAAGAATAAAGTGTGATATACTTGAATTACCTCTTTTGGAGGTCTATTTTTATGCTTGTTTTTAGTAAAAGATAACTTATATTTTTCTACTATGAACTGCATGACCTCTTAACTTATTTTGAGGGAGGCAAACAGCTCTAGCTTTCGGATTAACCGAAAGAATTTTTCATCAGGAGGTGCCGATATGAGAGTAAAAATCACTATCGCTTGTACAGAGTGCAAGCAACGCAATTACAACACAAAGAAGAATAAGAAAAACAACCCTGACAGACTTGAAATGCAAAAGCACTGTAGATTCTGTAAAAAGCATACGCTACACAGGGAAACAAAATAGGTGGAGGTAACTTATGTCTAAAGAAAATGTAAGTGAAAAAACTAATAACAAAAAAGCCTCTGCTAAATCTTCAAAAAACAAAAAGAATTCGTTTGGTAAAAAGTTTATTAAATACTTTAGAGATCTCAAAAGCGAATTCAAAAAGGTTGTTTGGCCATCAAAAAAACAAGTGTTCAACAATACATTAATAGTTTTGTCCTTTACTGGGGTTATAATGTTGTTTATTTTTGGCTTAGATACCGGTCTTTCAGCACTCCTTAAATTAATACTAAAATAAAGCAAAGTCTTAATTATTATAAGGAGGAAGATGGATGTCAGATGCAGCAAAATGGTATGTTATCCACACATATTCTGGCTACGAAAATAAGGTAGCCCAAAATATCGAAAAGGTAGTCGAAAACAGAAAATTACAGGATTTAATCCAGGAAGTTCGTGTTCCTACTGAAACGGTAACTGAAATTACTGACAATAAAGTAAAAGAAGTGGAAAGGAAAATCTTTCCTAGTTACGTCCTCATCAAAATGGTTTATACCGACGACTCTTGGTATATTGTCAGAAATACTAGGGGTGTTACTGGTTTTGTGGGCCCTGCCTCTGAACCTACTCCTTTAACGGAGAAGGAGGTAGAAGCTCTTGGAGTCGATCTATCAAGAGTTGAAGTAAATTTCGCTGTTGGTGATCGTATAAAAGTTTCTGGCACTGCTATGGATGGGCTAGAAGGCATCGTTCAGAAGATTAATGTAGATGATGGTACTGTTGATGTGCTTATTTCTATGTTTGGTCGCGATACGCCGGCTACACTTGCTCTTAATCAAGTTATAAAAGAGAAAAATAATTAAATTCAAATGCTTGCAAATAATTTGCTTGCGGTGGGAGAGATATTTATATTATCTCGCCATTTACCACATTTTTTATGGAGGTGCAAATCATGGCACAAAAAGTAGTAGGTTTTATTAAACTACAAATACCTGCGGGTAAGGCAACACCTGCTCCACCAGTTGGTCCTGCATTAGGTCAGCATGGTGTTAATATTATGGCTTTTACTAAGGAGTTCAATGAACGAACAAAGAATGATATTGGCTTGGTTATCCCAGTTGTTATAACTGTATTTGCAGACCGTTCATTCACGTTTATTACTAAAACTCCACCAGCTTCAGTTCTTATAAAAAAAGCTTGTGGTGTTGAAAAGGGCTCAGGAGTTCCTAATAATACTAAAGTTGCAAATATCACCAAAGAACAAGTTAGAAAAATTGCAGAAACTAAAATGCAAGACCTTAATGCTAGCAGCATTGAATCTGCTATGAGTATGATTGAAGGTTCAGCTCGTTCTATGGGTATCGTAGTCGTTGACTAAAATAAATTAAAATATAATGCCTATTTATTTGCTTTGCTAACCTATAGTTACATGATTGTATACTGATGGTTATGCATTGTCTAAATGGTGGGAGGATGTTTCCGTTAGCTGTTATGCGTTTATTTAATTTAGCATTTCAGTATTACCACTTAAGAGGAGGATAATTAATGAAACATGGCAAAAAATATGTTGACAGTCTTAAAACTGTTGACCGTTTAAAACAATATGATTCAGCTGAGGCACTTGATTTAGTATGTAATAATGCTAAAGCTAAATTTGACGAAACTGTTGAGGTTCATGTTCGTTTGGGTGTTGACTCAAGACATGCTGATCAACAAGTTCGTGGTGCTGTTGTATTACCAAATGGTACTGGTAAAAATGTAAGGGTTTGTGTTTTTTGTAAGGAAGACAAATATGAGGAAGCTAAGGCTGCTGGTGCCGAATATGTGGGTGGACAAGATTTAGTAGACAAAATCATGAAGGAAAATTGGATGGATTTTGATCTTGTTATTGCTTCTCCTGATATGATGGGGCTTGTTGGGCGTCTTGGTAAACTTTTAGGGCCTCGTGGTTTAATGCCTAACCCAAAGGCTGGTACTGTTTCTCCTGACGTAGCTAAAGCTGTTACTGAAGCTAAGGCTGGTAAGATTGAGTATCGCCTTGATAAAACTAATATCATTCACTGCCCTATCGGTAAGGCTTCTTTTGGTTCAGAAAAGCTTGATGAAAACTTTTCAACGCTTTTAGAAGCAATTGTGAAGGCTAAGCCTTCAGCTGCTAAGGGAACTTATATTAGATCATGCGTTGTTACATCAACAATGGGCGTTGGTGTTCCAGTTTCAACTGCAAAATTCGGAGCCTAGTTTTATACATTCTACAAATAATGTAAAGTGTTCTGTAATAATACAGAGCACTTTTATTTATAATAAGGGGAATGCAAATGCATTCCCTTCTGTTATTTTATAATATATGAATTATATCCCCAATCGGGTAGTTCTGATAATAATTGAATCAATTCTTCATCTGTAAACTCATCTGCTATTATTGATGGTATTACTTTATTATTATTAAAAACCTTATCTAATTCATCCATAATCATTTTAACTTTTTCTATACTGTCACCATCTGCTAACGAAATATCACCACTTGTTTTCGTGATTATATTGCCCGCTTCACCAAGGTTAATTTTTGCTATAAATATAGAGTTTTCTATTTCATCTGGTTTATATATCTCACTAGTTCCACTAATAATTTTAACTGCTGATTCTTCAATCATAATATTTGAGTTATTTTGCTGTGCAGTGCTAATAATCTGGTTTGCTACATCCACTAACGCAAGGTATCTCGTTTCACTTTTTACCTTACTTCCTACATAGCCTAAATCAGAGGTTCTAAATAAAGGAAAAGATATATCTGTGCATATAATCTCTTTAAATCCTGCTTCAGAAATTTCATTCGTAATTCTTGATAAATATGATCTTGTTCCTGCACTAAATGCGGACATCCATGGCTTGCCACCATTGCTTGGACTATTATCTAACCATAATGTCTCCTGGTTTTCAAATCTATATGCCGTATCACCATACATTCTTGGATAAATATTGTCTGCTAATACGCTTATTTCTGCGATGGGTTTTAAACCATATGTGTTTATTTCTGTAATAATTTCGTTAAGTGATAGAGTTGAATTTACTACTCCTGCCGTCACAGCATCTTCAATCCCTGTAGAATAATTTAGATATCCGCCCTTGGATTTAAGCGGAACAATCACTGATGTAGCGTTAGTGTTAGTCTTAATATTTGATATAGCACTGCTAAGCTTAGATTTACTGCTTAAGTCATCTACATTGAGTGTATACGCAAGAATATTGCCTTTGCCATTAATTATAGGATTGTCATCGCTTGCTGAAGAATCATCAATTACGCTTGAATCATCAATATTACTTACTCCAGAGGTTTCAATGTTAGAGGGAATAAACTCACTTGTGCCCGATGAATAATTGTCCTTATTTTGAAGATAATCAAGTATTGGTGCCCCAACACTATATCCCAAAAAACCTAAACCCAAAACTACTCCGCCCATAAGCACAATAGACATAATCCTTTTAAATTTGCTAGGATGCCTTCCTCTTCTTTTTGATTTTGATTTATATATCTTTATTCCTTTTTTTCTTCTCATTATCTATTGCTCCCTTATGCACATAATCTTTCTTCTAAAATATATCTTCATTGTTATTTCTATTTTATATCGAACTGATGCCATATAACGCCATTGAAATTATCCCGATATAAATCAACAATATTGGATAGCCCTTGAAGCTTTTTGGTACATCTTCTGAATCGAGTTTTACATGAGCTATTTTAAAGATATATGCGGCAACTAAAAATCCTAACCCAGAATTTAAACCCATCATAAAATAATCTGAAAATAATATTTCAGTGCTTGAATTAACTTGGTTTAATTCTGAAGTTATCATTAATGCACCTAATACAATGCAATTAAATGCTGAAATATGGATATACTTTTTTAGCTTATTAAAAAAAACTTCACTTACTACTCTTAATAGTATAAGGCTTGAAATATAAATTATTGATATAATAATGATGTAAATCATTGGCCAAAATAACGGATTGAATTTATTATTCAAAATGGCTTTATCTGCAGAATAGGTTAGCATTGAACCAACTGTAGTAAAAAAAGTTATAACAAAACTTAATCTTATTAAATTAGTTTTATTTTTAGATGCAATTAATATCGTGCTAATTCCTAATGCTTTTGAAAAAATTATATTCGATAGCATTGATGCAAACAGTACTTTTATTATAACCATTTCAATCCATCCTTTATTATTCGCTTTTTGCTTTCCAACTTTTAATTATATTCATAATGAATCTAAACATAGCCATAAATAATCCAAAAAGTATAAAGCCACCAAATGGTTTAGATAAACTTTCTGTTGATAGTGATATCCCCACAATATTTCCATTAACCGTCCCGAATGAAATCATCTCCCTAATAAATGAAAAAATCATCACTACAATATCAAAGCCAAGTATGTAAAATATAACGGAACATAACATCTTCGGTTTTGATATTCTAAAATAATCTACTTCTGTCTGTGAAACCAACATTGCATTAACAATTAATAATGGAAAATACATTCCAAATTGTACAACTTCAGTGTTAAAAATATGTTGTGCAAGCATTGCAACTGGTACATACACTAAGGATGCAATTAAAGTATATAATATAATACGCAAAGTAAACACGATTTTGCGTGGTAAAAATGATGCAATCATTATTGATAAGAATGTTATTGTTGAAAAAGCATAAATCAAAAAAAGAGCTGACTTAATAGTAGTTGCACATACAATAACTGTTGTAACAATCATTCCACTAACTAAAACTATATTTTTTTCATATAAAGCCTTTAAAACGCTACTATCCATTAATTTCATCATTTTCACCTCTATTGCTTAGAAACGCCCGAACTTTTGTAATTATTTTTTTCATATTTGGTTGAATTTTATCAACATAAATTGCAGTTATTTTAGCCTTAACCCTTATGGTATAATCATCCATTGCAATAGCTAAAGGGCAAGCTATTATTGTAGCATATATTATTGCATTTTCTACTTTTAACTCCCTTGTTAAGTAACAAGTAAATAGACCTATAATTATTCCATAAATAAATCTTGGTATTTTTGAACTGGGCGTTATCCTTAAATCTGATGCTATATAAATTGAACCAAAGATAACCATATTCCCTACAAGTTGATATATCGTATATTTAAATGGAGTATTACCTAATGGAAATAAAAATGAATAAGTTGCAATTGTTCCAATTACACCCAAGGTAGTCATTATTGCTATGCTTCTCCTAAACATAAGTACAAGTGCACAAACAGCTAACACTATAATACTAGTAGCACCCATTGGTCCTGTAAAATTCCCTAACATCAAATCTGTATCTAATACATTTACAGTTTCCGTTGAATTAATTATACTTGACAGTGATGGGAGCAATGTATTTGATACGGAAAAAGTAGTATCTAATTCTGCATATGGTTTAGGATATAACATTGTATATTTTCCCCATGAAATAGTTGAAAACACAAATCCTACTGCAGCAGGAGGAAAAACCAAATTCCTCCTCCCTCCGAAAACCTGTTTTCCAATAATAATTGATACAAAGCAGGTTAATATAAGTATATTATATGGAATTGATGCAGGCATCATTAATGCGACTATCATTCCCGTAACTATTGAACCCATATCCTCTGGTGAAAACCTTTTGCCTCTTAATAATATGCATATGTAATCTGTAATAAGACAAGTAAGCATTGCAATAATGCACAATATAAGAGTTCTCGTCCCATAATATGAATACGACATAAAAGCAATTGGTACTAAAGTTAACATTAAATCAAAATATATAGATTTTTCAGCTTTCATTTTAGTATCCAAAATTGTTCCTCCATTTTTAAAATAATTTTTCTAAAATATATATAGGTAATTCATTTTACTTACTTTATATTAATCGAGGTGAAGTAATGATTATTGAACAAATCAGCAAATCAACTGTAAAAGTAATATTATCATGCAATGATATGTGCGATTATCAAATGGATTTTAATAGACTTGAAAGTAATAGCTTTGAAACTAGAAATATGATTGTTTCGCTGCTAACAAAAATCCAGCAAAAAGTTGATATTGATTTTAGTTCTGATAATTTATTTATCGAGGCATTCTCAGCAAATAATGGAGGTTGCCTCATGTATATTTCTGTAATTGAAGATAATGAATGTCGTAAGACAGGTAAATCAGATTTTATTACAATTACTACGGAATTCGATAACTTTAATACAATGATTTTCCTATGCCGCCAATTACTCAATAATGAAATTGGGATATTCCGTAGTCAACTCTATTTCAGGGATGATATTTTTCGCTTAATAATTAAAGCAGATATAAAGTTTGAAAAGAAGATTTATAATTTTCTTTTAGAATACGGTGAAATTATTGGCACAGGTGATTATCCATATTCCATAACAAAGGAATATTACCAACTCGTAGAAAAAGATGAGGCAATCGAAAAACTTGCTGTCCTAAATATTATTTAATATTTTTAAGTTCTGTAATTGCATTCCACATATTATCACTATTAAAAAGATAACTCCCTGAAACAAGCACATTTACTCCTGCCTCTACTGCAAGCTTTGCAGTAGAGGCATTAATCCCGCCATCAATCTGTATATCAATTTGCCTACCGCTATTTTTAATTATCTGTTTTAATTCCCTCACCTTTTGCAAGCTATCCTCAATGAATTCCTGCCCTCCGAATCCAGGTTCAACGGACATAATAAGCACCATATCTAGGGTATCTAAATATGGAACTAGCATATCTATGGGGGTGTTAGGTCTGATAGAAAGCCCCGCCTTTATTCCCATGCTATGAATTTTATCAATTGTTTCCCTAGTGCTAGATTCACTCTCAATATGAAAAGTTATAATATCTGCACCAGCATTAACAAATTGCTCTATATATTTATAAGGATTGACTATCATTAAATGTACATCCATAATCATATCAGTGCATTTGTTTGCGGCATCCAAAAGTGGTGCTCCAAAAGATATATTATCAACAAAAACGCCATCCATTACATCAAAATGTAACATATCAGCCCCTGCATTTTCAAGTCCCCTAATAACCTCTGCAAGTCTTGTCATATCTGCACTTAAAATTGATACTGACACTTTATTTCTCAATAATCTTTCCTCCTAAGTTAATATAATCTAAAACATAATTATACAATAATTATATAATATTTATAGATAATCGTCAATACAAATGTAAAAAAACCTTGATAATATTGCGTTTTTTGGCTTTAATTCATTATTCTCTTTGTTTTTTTCAATGTATTATTTTAAATAAGTTCTAATAGTATATATAATGATAGCAAAAATCATACACTAAATAATATGGAGGAATAAAATGGGAAAAAATAGCATTGCGAAAGATACTATTATTTTAACTGCTATCCAAATATTCTTACAAACCTTATCATTACTACTTAATATTTTTATAACTCGTAACCTTGGCTCATCTACAGTTGGAATAGCATCACTTATATATACTTTCTATGGATTTGCAGCCGTAATTTCTACCGGAAATATCTTTATCTCCACAAGCCGTTTTGTATCTGAAGAGATTAGCAGAGAAACTGGTAACCCCCAAAAAATATTTTTATATGCAATCTTTTTCTGTATTTCGCTTAGCATTTCCGTTAGCTCTATTATTTTTATATTTTCAAACTTTCTAGGTTCACAGGTTTTGAAAAATCCTAATACTATATATGCTATAAAAATAATCTCTTTTTGTCTCCCCTTATCAGCACTTTCTTCATGTATAAAGGGATACTTCCATGCCTATAGGAAAATTCTTATCCCATCTGCATCTGAGGCCCTTGAGTTTTTCATTCGCTCAGGAATTATATCTTTTCTAGCTGTATTTATGGTTAAATCAGATAAAATGTCAATATTCTCTGCTATCGCTATCAGTATTTTAATCTCAGAAATTCTTGGTTGTCTATTTTTAATAATCTCATTTTTAAAATCAAAAGTAAATGAAAATACATCAAACAAAGCAAGCATAAGTTTCCTAAGGTTTATCAGGCTTACAATACCAATAATTCTTAACAGCTATATAATATCGATTTTAAGTAGTACAAATGAAGCGTTACTTCCACTTACATTAAAACAGTTTGGGAATTCAACTAATCTTGCATTAAGTCAATACGGAATCTTTGAGGCAATAATACTGCCCACAATCTTCTTTCCATCAGTGGTTTTATGCTGTTTATCGTGTATACTAGTGCCAGAGATTTCTAGGGAAAGAGTAGCTAATAATCACCTAAAAGTATCCTCCCTAATAGAAAAAACCCTTAAACAAACCTTTATTTTCTCAATTTTTATAGTAATAATTATGTTCACATACGGAAAAGATATAGGAATTATGCTCAGTGGTGATGCCTTTAGTGGAAATGCAATCGTTGTACTTGCACCAGTAATCCCTTTTATATACCTTGAAATAATTTTAGAAGGGATTTTAAGGGGGCTCGGTAAACATAGTTTTTCAACGCTTAATTATCTTGTTGAGTATATAATACGTATATCCGTGCTTTTGATTTGTGTTCCCTTAATTGGATTTTATGGTATAATTATTTCATATTTTGCAAGCAATATCATATGTAATATTAGTCGTATTGTTATAATTACAAAAACCACTAATTATATTTTTGATTCTGTTGATCTTGTTCTAGTTCCTGCTTTTTCTGCTATTATAACATGGCAATTAGGTGCTATTTTCAAAAAGATTATACCTATAAGCATTCTACCTACAATAATTGAAATAGCTATATACTCAATAGTTACAGGAATTATTTATATATTTATAAATAAGGTTATAGCCTCCATCAAACAAAATCAATCTGTAGTTAAAGATAAAAAACTTCTGCTTTCTAAATAAACAAATAACTCCATAAAACTTAAAATGGAAAAGATCAAATTCATAATACAGATCTTTTCCATTATTTTTTATTTGAGCTTTTAAATTTTTGCAAAAATAAGGGCATTCAATTAGCAATCTGCTTTTGTCTATTAAAATATAAGTTTCTATTGCAGTGTAAGAAAGTTAATGCTATTAATCAACAACAATAACCGAGTCCCCCTGTCCGTCCGACTCTGTGTTTTTAGCAGACTCATTCGTTATAACAGTGGTTATCTCAGGATTTTCTGCATAGTAAACAACTAATATATCACCGTTTTTCACATTAATTGTGCTACCTGGTTCTTTGCTTGTTCTTGTTACATACCCATTTTGATAATTGTAGTTTTCTTCTGGCTTTTGCTCATATCTAATACCTAGAGCAGCAAGCTTTTGTAGGTAATCATCAATTTTTAAATTAGAAAAACTAGGTATTGAAACATTCTCAGACCCCTTACTTACCCATACCTTTACTGTGCTACCGCTAGCAAAGTTTTCGCCTTCCTTAATTTCTTGGTCATAAATCAAGCCGCTTTCATAATCATTATTATACTCATAAATAGGATCTAGCGTTATCCAACCAGCATGAGCAGATTTCTGAATTTCAAACGATTTCCCAATTAAATTAGGCATTAAACTATCTGTTTTAATTGTGGTCGTGATTTCCGTTTCTTCAGTGGTAATATCTTCAGTAGCACTTGTTACTGTTACAACATTATCAAGTGAAGAAAAACTATCAACATCTGATTTAATCTTTTCTGTACCTTCACCATTGAATACATTTAATAATATGGTTGCGATAACCATTAATATTGCCAAAAGCAAAACACCAATAATAACAGCAGCTTTGATTCTCTCTAGCGAGCTCTGCTGTGTAACCTCGGTACCATCTATCTCATCCTCATATACGTCATCATAATCTACTGTTGGGGCCATATAAGCATTTTTATTTCGCTTTTCTTCCTTCATTACAGCATCAAGCTTACTCTTAGGTATTATTATAGTTGCAGTATAACCTTTAGCATGGCTATCAACCTGCTCAAATAATCTTGTTACTAATTCAGTTATAGTCTGCACTCTTTCCCTACCAATAAGTTTTAGCCCATCCATTATTACCATCGATATATTTTTTGGCACATTCGTATTTATCTCATGTGGTGGGCACAGATTATCGTTATCCATTCTACTAAGGGCATCCGTAGGCATACAGCCAGTTAAAATCCTATATAAAACTGCACAAATTCCATACACATCAGTCCATGTGCCCTGCCTGCTACTCAAGGAATATTGTTCAGGAGCAGCATATCCTTGGAATATTTCCGAAACCAACTCTGTATTAGCAGTCCTAACCCCTGAAACACAGAATTCCATAAGCTTTAATTCACCCTTAGGCGTATAGTAAATTGTATTAGGGCTAATTCCCCTGTGTATTATTCCTGTATTATGAATAATACCTAATGTGGTAAATAACGGTGGGAATAACTTTGATACTTGTTCCCAGCTTAATTCCCCAGCATTCTCCTTTAAATAATCAATTAAACTTATAGATTCTACAAATTCATATATTGCATAAGTTGTATTGTTTTCTGAAAAAAGATCTAAAGCCGGTACAATATGACTTAGTGTTCTCATTTTTGCAAGCGATTTATTTAGCTCCGTAAATTCAGCCATTAAAGCCTTATATTGTGCTAAATGATTATAGTTAACGCTTATTATAGGTTTTCCTTTTACCCTTGAACAAAGGTTTTCAGGCATATATTCTCTTATAACCACCTTACAAGTAATAACAGTGTCATAACCAATATAAGTGGCACCCTCACCATTGCTACTTAATAATTTACCTACCATATATCTATTATTAAGTGTCGTTCCTGGTTCTATATAAGACGGTAAATAGGAAGAACCCTCTTCATAACCACAATGAGGGCAAATTGAAGCTGCTCCTTTTCTATCCATACAGCCTAAGCATAGCTTATTTTCTCCCATTCAAAACCCTCCTATCTGTTGATTTATATTATACATTTTATTCAAGTCCTCCATGACTCAAACTATTTTATCAGTATTAATCAAACTTGTCAACCTTTTAACCACACAACAAGCCTTAACTCAAAAAATTGTATTAATATTGTAATACTTTTTAACGTTTTTAAATAATAATTTGATAATAAATAGCTTTTTTGTTTTATTCGTGTAACCTGTAATAAAATTCTCCTTAATAATAATCTCAAATATTATTCCATAAGTTTGCTAAATTACTCTAAGGAAAGAATCTTTGTGATGTAATTATCTTCAGTTTCCTGTACTGCCATTACTTTATCATCAAAATTTAACATAATTGTTATATAATATGATTTTTCATTCTTTGTTTTGCTATCTTCATAAAAATATTTATACTTATATATCTTTTTATCATCATTATTTCTCATAACTTGTATTGGCTCTAAATTTAGAATTTTCTCTGTCTCCTCAATTGTAAAACCATCCTCAATTTTGTCTATATCAATCCTCCCATTAGATTTCATGCCATTAATATTATTTTTTAATATTTTATAATTAAAATATGATACCTCCTCAAGCTTTCCGTTTTTATCTGAGTAACAAAGTATTACCCACTCTGGTACATTTATGCCATTAATTTTAATGGTGGATTTACTCTCATAGATATCACTAACCCCCCCCATATCATTAATAAAATTATAATTTGAAGTTTTTTTCAATTTAACATTAGCATTTGCAGCTGCCTTTTCAGCAGTTGAGCCAAGCTTCTCGGATAAGCTTATCGCTATCCTTTCACCATCATTTTTATTAATCATTATGAAAATTATTAACGCTACTATTATTATAAGTATTACTAAGGCTATAGCTATTATGACTTTAAACCCTTTTTTAGTTGCTTCGGCACATTCCTCTTTTATATCTTCATCAGGTAATTCAGCTTTTTTAAACAGTCTGAATATAGACTTACTTCCCTTTACCTTTTCATCCCTAGCCTTTCTTCCCATTTTATTCACTCCTTTATAAACTTATTAAACCTCTGCTTATCATTTCTTGTACAGCTAACATAACTCCTATTTTACCGCTTGTATATGTAATTCCACCTTGTAGCCAAACTGCAAATGGTTCCCTGATTGGTGCATCAGCTGATAATTCTATTGAAGCTCCCATATTAAAGGCACCAGCAGCCATAATTACCTTGCTTTCATATCCTGGCATTTCCCAAGCCTCTGGGGCAATATATGAATCTACTGGAGCCCCCTTTTGTATCCCTTGACAAAATGCTGTAATTAAATCCCCATTGCCAAGCCTTACAGCGGTAATTATATCCCCCCTCTTTTCATTTCTTTTTGGAAAGCATTCAAAACCTAATCCTGTAAGAAGTTCCATTGCAAATGTAGCTGTTTTATTTGCATTTGCAACAACATCTGGTGCAAAAAATAACCCCATAAACATTTCCTTGTTTTGGCTAAGAGTACATCCTATATCTTTGCCTATTCCTACACAGGTCAGACGATTTGCACATAGCTCAACCAAATCCTTTCTACCAGCTATATAACCTCCTGTTTTGGCAATTCCACCCCCAGGATTCTTTATAAGTGAGCCGATAATCAAATCAGCACCAACATCTGTTGGCTCACATTTCTCTACAAATTCTCCATAACAATTATCAACCATAATAATAGTATTGGGGCTAACCTCTTTTACAGCCTTAACCATTTTCGCAATATCATCTGTTGTATAAGTTGGACGCAGGGTATATCCCCTTGACTTCTGTATATACGCAACCTTCACACCTTTAACTGCATTCTTTATGCCATCTATATCAACTTGTCCATCTTCAAGCAAATCTACCTGATTGTAAGTAATGCCAAAGTCCTTTAATGAACCCTTCCCATCTACTCCACTTATACCAATAACTTCTTCAAGTGTATCATAGGGCTTCCCTGTTATTGCTACGATTTTATCACCTGTTCTAAGGACACCGAATAATGCTACTGATAATGCGTGAGTGCCTGATACAAAATTATGCCTAGCAAGTGCATCCTCTGCCCCCATAACCTCGGAATAAACCCTATCAAGAGTATCCCTACCTGTATCACCATAGCCATAACCACTGCTACCATAGAAGCAAAACTCCCCTACCCTATTATTTATAAATGCTGAAAGCACTTTTGCACCGTTATATTCAGCAATTTCTTCAATTTCAGCAAACTTCTCCTTGCAATCACACTCAACCTTTGCAGCTAATTCCAATAGCTTAGGGTTAAAATCAAAAAAATTATTATCTAACATTTATTTATCTTAACGCACCTTTCTGCTGATTTTCTTTTTCAATATCCTTTCTTTCAAGAACATATTCAGTCATAATTTCTTTAAAGCCTATCTCCTCATAAAAGCTTCTGCGTACATCCATAGCGAAGAGTATTGCTGTTTTTTGTTGCTTCTTTAGCTCGCTTCCAAGCCAATATAAAAATTCCCTTGCATGTCCACTTCCTCTTGCTACAACCCTTGTTGCTACTTGTCCAACAAGAACAGTATTATTTATATCATATATTAAAGTGGCTGTTGTAAACTCTTTATAGATATAAACTTTGCTTATCCCCCTCCTAACTCTATGGGATGTATCTTTCA
>JAAYSW010000176.1 GCA_012523875.1 Clostridiales bacterium | reverse complement strand
TTGTTTTCCTTTGCTAGCTCCTTGACTACCCTATATTCTTCTTCCGTTATTATATGTTTTTCATTTTCATCACCCTATTATATCACTTATTCATTTCATTGTCTATTGTTATATTTGAGGTTAGTATTAGGTAAACTCAAAATCGCCTGCAACCAATAATAATACTCTGCCAGCAAAAATGTTCTCACCCTAACTCTATTGGGAAATGCTTCATTCCTTTTTTATCTGCCATAACAAAACCTCCTACTGTAGTTAATTCTACAATAAGAGGTCCTTTTTTATTACTATTCTTTTACTGGGAAACAGTCTATATACCCACTACCCTTATTAATTATTCTATATCAATATCAGTGCTGTCATCCTTTGGCTTTGGTTTCACTGAGCTTATTGAGTAGGAATCAGAAAAAACTTCTTCACCAATTTCCCCAGCCATAATCTTTGCAAATTCATCAGCATCAATTTTTTCAAATTTCAAAAGATATTTACTTAAGAAGTGTAATTGATCAATATGCTCTTCAAGAATTTGTTCAGCCTTTCCATATGCCTCTTCAATAATTCCACGAATTTCAGCATCAATTTCAGCGGCAATATTTTCTGAGTAATTTCGTGAGCTATTGAAATCCTTGCCTAAAAAGACTTCATTAGAATCACTACCATAAACTATAGGTCCAAGCTTTTCACTGAAGCCATATTTAGTGACCATGTTTCGTGCAATGGCAGTTGCACGTTCTATATCATTGGACGCACCCGTTGAGATATCATCAAGTATTAGCTTTTCAGCAACACGTCCACCGAGCAGAGTAATAATATTTTCCTTCATTTCTTTCTTGCTAACAAAGGATTTATCATGCTCTGGAAGTGACATTGTATAACCACCAGCCATACCACGAGGGATAATTGATACCTGATGAACCTTATCCTGTGTATCACAATAATAGGTACAAACAGCATGACCACTTTCGTGATATGCAGTCAATTCCTTTTCCTTTTCAGTTACAACACGGGATTTCTTTTCAGGTCCAGCAATTACCTTAATAGTAGCCTCTTCTATTTCTTCCCTTGTAATAGCTTTTTTATTTTTTCTAGCAGCAAGCAAAGATGATTCATTCACAAGGTTTTCAAGATCAGCACCAGTAAACCCAACGGTTGTTTGAGCAATAACCTTTAGGTTAACATCAGGTGCAAGTGGTTTATTCTTTGTATGAACAATAAGGATTTCTTCCCTGCCCTTAACATCAGGATAACCAACAACAATTTGCCTATCAAAACGACCAGGTCTAAGTAATGCAGGGTCGAGTATATCACGCCTGTTAGTTGCTGCGATGATGATAATATTTTCATTACCAGTAAAGCCATCCATTTCAACAAGCAATTGGTTCAGTGTTTGTTCACGTTCATCGTGTCCACCACCAAGACCAGCACCCCTATGTCGTCCAACAGCATCGATTTCGTCTATGAAGATAATTGATGGAGCATGCTTTTTAGCTTGTTCAAACAAATCTCGAACCCTTGAAGCACCCACACCAACAAACATTTCAACAAAATCAGAACCAGAGATAGGGAAAAATGGGCAACCAGCCTCACCAGCAACTGCTCTTGCAAGCAAGGTTTTACCAGTACCAGGAGGTCCTAATAGTAGAACACCCTTAGGAATCCTTGCACCTATATCCGAATACTTTTTAGGGTTTTTAAGAAAATCAACAATTTCCTCTAATTCATGCTTTTCCTCATCAGCCCCCGCAACATCAGCAAAGGTAGTTTTTTTCCCCTGATGAAGTTGGTTTTTGACATTAGCCTTACCGAATGTAGAATATTTACTCCCTCCACCAGCCTGACGCATCATGAAGAAGAAGAGGAGCACAGCCATAACAAGTAGGACTAAGGTTGGGACTATGGTTAAAATCCAAGAATTATCCTTTATCTTAAAATAATCCTGTTCAAGAGGGTTATTTGGGTTTTTTTCATTATATTCTTGACGGTAATTCTCAGTATCCTTTAAGAAAATATTTACATTCGGAACAGTGTATTTAGTTTCCTCCTCGCTATCTTTTAGCTGGAGAACAAGTTCTCCTGTGCCTAAATCAAAAGTATAATTAGTAACTTCATAATTATCAAAATGGCTAATAATTTCAGAATATTTAATATCCTTATCATTGTTGAATAAATGTGGCCATATCCAAGTTAAAGAAAGAACAATTAAAACTGTTATAACCACATAAATTAAAACGCCTTTATTTTTTTTTGGTGTCAATAAATTCACTCCTATCTTTTGTCTATGTATTTTGGTTATAAATACCAATATAAGGCAGATTTCTATATTCTTCTGCATAGTCTAATCCATAACCAATAACAAAATTATCTTCTATTACAAATCCGACATAATCTGCATAAATATTAGATTTTCGCCTTGATGGCTTATCAAGCAATGTGCAAATTTTCATTGAGTTTGGTTTCCTTGTTTGAAGTAATGTACAGAGAGTTTCGAGAGTTAGTCCTGTATCTAAAATGTCTTCAATAATAAGCAAATCATAACCAGATATATCGATACTTAAATCCTTAACAATATTAATTACACCTGAACTAATAGTATTTTTATTATAGCTTGTAATATACATAAAATCAATTTCACAAGGTAAATTAATTTCACGAATTAAGTCAGCCATAAAAACAAAACAGCCTTTTAAAACGCCAATAACCAATAATTTTTTATTTTTATAATCATTAGTAATTTGCTTACCCAATTCTTGTATTCTATTTTTGAGTTTATCTTCTGAAATAATAATCTCGCTAACATTATGCTCACGTGCTAATATATTGCTCACCCCTATCCAAATTATTTTGGATATGAATTTCAAGGATATTTCTTGAATTTAAATCCGGCTTAACCCTGTCATCAATTCCAATACCTTCAATAAGAACAATTCCCACATCGTCAGAAAGAAAACATATTTCATCACGAATATCTGAGGGTATATGTCTATTAAAGAGTTTTTTAACGCTTGAAGTAAAATTATTACCAGCAAGCTTAATTTTGTCACCATTTCTACGGTTTCTCAAAATAAGCACACCGATAATTTTATCATAATCTATATAATAAATGTTTAATTTTCTATTAACAAATTTTGAACAAACTATGTCTTGATTAAATTGTCTAATAATTTTAACATTACATATTTTAATATCAGAAAACCTATTAACACCAAACTGCAATTTATTCTCAACATGAATAGGCATTTTTTCATAAGATCTTCTTATCGAAAGAGTACCCCTTTTTGATATGATATAAACATTTTTAGCGATGTTAATTTTACCTTCGGACATTATTATTTTATCAATATCGAATATTTGGGTTAAATCATAAGGTAAATGGGCATTATTCAGAAATCGTATAATACAACGATGACGGATAGCCTTATGATATTTTTGGAGCCCACAGAGCGATTGAGGGGGGGATAAACATTCCCTATATGCAATATCAGCCTGCTCCTCAATAAAATTATTTTCTAGTTTAAGAGCTGAAACATTAGTTGAAATAGTTCTTGTAAATGAGGGATTAATCTCTTTTAAACTAGGTATAACCTTATGTCGAATTTTATTTCTAGTATAATCATTCGAAAGATTTGAGCTATCAATTACATAACCTTGATTCTTTTGTTTAAGAAATTCCTCAACATCTTCACGGGATAAGCAAATCAATGGCCTAATAATATTATCTCTAACAGGCGGAATACCAATTAGACCTTTAAGCCCTGCACCTCTTGTAAGATTATAAATAATAGTTTCGGCATTATCAGATGCGGTATGGGCAGTTGCCAATTTCATACCCTCTGAATGCATCTTAAATGCACCATATCGTATATTTCGTGCCGCAGTTTCAATAGAAAGCTTATTCAACTTTGAGTATAAGGAAACATCATGCCTTTCAACTATAAGCTTGATTCCTAAACTATTACAAAGATTGATACAAAATTCCTCATCAGAATCACTTTCATCTGCTCTAAGCATATGATTAATATGGATAGCGGATAATGAAAGATTATATTTATTTTGCATCTCCAATAGTAGTAGTAGCAAACAAACACTGTCTGCACCACCAGAAAGGGCAATTATAATATTATCTCCATAGTCAATCATATTATACTTTTCAATAGCATCTATAGTTTTTTTATAAAAAATTTCCAAAGCAACCTCTTAATAATCTTTATCAAATTCAGCGTTTGAGAACCTTGTAAACTGACCATCCCAAATAAGTTCCACTGTGCCAGTTTCCCCATGTCGGTTCTTTGAAACTATACATTCTGTAATATTTTGTTGTTCGCTTTCTTTATTATAATATGCATCCCTATAAAGAAACATAACAATGTCAGCATCCTGCTCGATAGAACCTGATTCCCTTAAATCCGAAAGCATAGGACGCTTATCAGTTCTGCTCTCTGGACCTCTTGAAAGTTGTGATAGAAGAATAACAGGGATATTAATCTCCTTAGCTAAGATTTTTAATTGTCTTGTGATTTCGGAAATAACAACAACTCTATTATCAGTTTTAAGCGTTGATGTCATAAGCTGTAAGTAGTCAATAACGACTAAACCAATATTCTTCATTCGTCTTAACTTCGCTTTAATCTGCTGTACAGTAATTGCGGCTGTATCATCAATATACAATGGCAAACCACAAAGCACATTTGCACTTGATGCAAGTCTAACCCAATCATCAGATGATAACCTGCCACTTCTCAGTTTATTACTATCAACTAAAGCTTCTGTAGAAAGCATTCTTGTTGCAAGCTGTTCTTTAGACATTTCCAGTGAAAACACTGCAACATCCTTTTGGGAATGCCTTGAAACGTTTGTGGCAATATTTAATGCAAATGAAGTTTTTCCCATACCTGGACGAGCTGCAAGCAGAATAAGATCTGACTTATTTAATCCAGTTGTGATTGTATCAAGATATGTAAATCCAGTTTTAGCACCAAGATATTTTTCTTTATCTGGTCCAGTAATCTTTGCAAGTTTATCATAAGCTTCATAAACAACGTCTTTAATATGTGTAAGCCCTTGAACGTCCTTTCCCTGCCTTATATCAAAAATTTTCTGTTCAGCACTATCAAGCAAAAGTTGAGCATCATTGTTTCCACTAGCGACTTCATTAAGAATTTCTTTTGCAACCAAGGCTAGGCGACGTATAAAATACTTTTCTGATACTATTTTGCAATAACTTTCAATGTTTGAAACAGAAGGAACATTGTTCATTAGTGATGCAAGGTAAGTACGCCCCTCGTTAGCCGTTTCAAAAATATTAGCCTGCATAGCCTCGTTTAGAACGGTAATAATATCAGCATTTACGCCACTCGAAAACATTCTTACTATTATAGAAAATAGCTCC
>JAAYSW010000175.1 GCA_012523875.1 Clostridiales bacterium | reverse complement strand
GCATTGGATAATGATGAGGGTTTAAATACTGGTGGGATGGGAACAGTATCACCTAATCCTTATTATACAAATAGTATTGCAGATGAGTGCATGAACAAAGTTTTCAAACCGACTATAGATGCTATGAATAAAGAGGGGAGAACATTTAAAGGTTGCTTATACTTTGGTTTAATGTTTACCCCCGATGGTATAAAAGTTATTGAATATAATTGCAGGTTTGGAGATCCTGAAACACAAGTTGTTTTGCCACTGCTAAAAACTGATTTAGTAGATATTATGCAGGCTATCTATGAAGAAAGACTAGGCGAGATTGATATAGAATGGGAGAATGGTTCTGTTGCCTGTGTAATTATAGCAAGTGGCGGATATCCTCAAGGGTATGAAACAGGGAAGAAAATCCATGGTTTAGATGATAACGGACAAATGGATGATGCAATAATATATCATGCTGGAACAAAGTTTGAAAGTGATTCCTTTTTAACTTCAGGAGGAAGAGTTTTAGGTGTAACAACAAAGGGCAAGGATTTAAATGACGCTTTAAATAAGGTATATAAAGCTGTGGATTTAATTAGCTTTGAAGGAATGCATTATAGAAAGGATATAGGTAAAAGAGCATTATTAGCATTGAGTGAGTAGATTATATAAAGGAGGCTTGCAGTTGAAAAAGATATTTAATTTTAAGAATTGCATTATTATGGGCATATACTCAAATATAATGTTTATTTTATTTATCATTATCTGTTTGTTTTACTATGATATATATGGTAACTCTGGAATTGCAAGTACTCCATTTGAGATTATTGCATTCACAGTCGAGACACTTGGATTTATTTTAATGGCTATTTCAATTTTCGGAATCATTTTAATAGTTAGACAGAGGATGATTATGAAGATTTTGATGGCTATATATTTAGTGGTTGAAGTCGTCATAATGTTTGCAGATTTTGGTTTTCTATCCCCTGGGAATTGGTATAATGGTTACTCAAAAGTATTGATTATTTTACATGCTATTTTTTCGGCGACGGTATGTTTAAGCTATATGTCGCTAGATTATAAAAAAATCCCTTTTCAAATTATAGTTGGAATTGCATCTTGTATTATGCTTGCTGGGATGTTTTGCATTATTTTTAACATCAGAATTTATGCCAGTGTACTCACAAATTCGGTTGCATATTTATTTCTCTATGTTGCAATGATAATTCAATTAAATTTAGAGATTTTACAGGTAGATTGCTATGGTGATAAAGCTAATGTAGTTGAATATAAAAGTTCTTTCTTTGATTAATAATTCCTGGAGGTGTAGCCCCAAATGAATGAACGCTTGCCTTATCTTCGAGAAAAGACATCAAGATTAACTGTTTCGCCTGGTGTATATTTAATGAAGGATAAGCAGGGTAAAATAATATATATTGGCAAGGCTAAAAACCTTAAAAACCGTGTAACAAGTTATTTTAGGGAAACTCCCGACCACACACCAAAGGTTAGCAAAATGGTATCATTAGTTTATGAGTATGATTTTTTTGTTACGGATACGGAATATGAGGCTTTGGTTTTAGAATGCAGCCTTATAAAACAACATAAACCCAAATATAATATACTTTTAAAAGATGATAAAGGTTACCATTATATTAAAATCTCTAATGAAAAATATCCACGAATAACTGCTGAAAAGCAGATAAGTGATAATGGGATTTATTTAGGACCATATACTAGTTCATCTATTACAAAACAAGCTGTTAACGAAGCGAATCTAGTTTTTAAACTTCCCACATGCAAGCGAAAGTTTCCACAGGAATTTAAAAAAAGCCGACCTTGTTTATATTATTATATTGACCAATGCATGGGAATTTGCAAGGGAAAAATGGATGCAGATAATTATAATGAATTTATATCGCAAGCAGTAGAATATATAAAAAGTGGGAGTAATGCTTCTATTGAGAGGATGCAAAAGGATATGGAAGAGGCATCTGAAAACTTGGAGTTTGAACGTGCTGCTATGTTACGTGATAGAATATCAGCAATTTCTAAAGCAAGTGAATCCCAGAGGATTGTGGATAAGGAGTTAAAAGATACTGATGTAATTGCTCTTGCACAAAATGCAGGAGGCTCATGTGTTGCAATTTTAATGTATCGAGGTGGGCGGTTATTTGATAAATCAACATATATATTTACTGATAGCGATGTTGAAGAAGAGATATTAGAGGCATTCATTGTACAATATTATCAAAGAAACGATATTCCAAGGGTGATATTAGTTGAGAGAGATTTGCCTAATAAAGAGTTAATAGAAGAATTATTACGCAAAAGGTGTAATCATGCAGTAAACTTATTATATAGGCAAAGGGGAAATTCACTAAAATTGATTATGCTTGCAAAGAATAATGCAAGCGAGCATTTATCGATAAAGGTTGGGCGTACGGGTAAGGAAATTATTGCATTAGAGGAACTAGCAAAGCTCTTAGGCATGGATAAGCCACCAGAATATATTGAGGCATATGATATATCAAATTTAGCTTCAACAGCAATGGTTGCAGGAATGGCTGTTTTTGAAAATGGTAGGCCATTAAAAAGTGCATATAAACGTTTTTCAATAAAGAATGTGGGTATACAGAATGACTATGAGTGCATGCGAGAGGTTTTAGTTAGACGCTTTAACAGATATTTTGAAGGAGTGGATAAGGGTTTTTCCCGCCTGCCTGATTTAATATTTGTCGACGGTGGCAAAGGACATATCAATGCAGTAGAACCTGTTTTGCAGGAGATGGGAATAACTGTGCCAGTTTTTGGATTAGTAAAGGATAATAGGCATCGAACACGTGCAATTGCATCAAGTGGTTCCGAGATATCAGTTTTAAGTACAAAATCAGCATTTATGCTTATTACTAGAATTCAGGATGAAATGCATCGTTTTGCTATATCATATCAGAGGACTAAACACGCAAAAACTTCCTATGAGTTGGAACTTACAAAAATAAAAGGAATAGGTATCAAAAAAGCACAAAGACTATTAACAAAATATAAAACAAAAAATGCATTAAAATCAGCAACTATTGAAGAAATCTCAAAGCTTTTAGGTGTTAAAGAGGGGATAGCAGCTGAAGTCTATAGTTTTATAGAGAAATTATAGACAAATGCACTAAAATGATATATAATAACTTAAGAGGTATTGCTAATAATATTAAGATGTTTTAGAATATCTATAAGGAGTAAAATAATGCGTGTGATTACTGGGATAGCAAGAGGACGTCGATTGGATACACTTATGGGTGATGATGTTCGCCCAACTTCTGACAAGGTCAAGGAAGCAATTTTTTCAGCCATACAATTTGATATTGAAGGAGCAAAAGTTTTAGATTTGTTTTGTGGTAGTGGTCAATTGGGGATTGAGGCATTAAGTCGCGGGGCAGAATGTTCCGTTTTTGTAGATAAAAATAAAGAATCTATTGCAGTTGCTAAAAAAAATATAGGAACTGTAGGATTTTTAGATACATCTAAATTAATCCATATGGATAGCTTGGATTTTTTAAAACAAACAGAGTTAAATTTTGATATAGTATTTATTGACCCACCATATAAAAAGGGATTGATTGTATCAGCTCTAGAAATTTTATCAGACAAGATAAATGAAGGTGGAAAAATAATATGCGAACATGAGTTAGAATTAGGTTTGCCTGAAAAAATAGGGGAGTTAAGTTTAAATAAATCATATAAATATGGCAAAGTTAAGGTTAGCCTTTTTAAAAAATAGTCCTAGGGGGAGTAGGTATTAATGAGAAGAATAGCAGTCTGTCCTGGTAGTTTTGATCCCATAACATTAGGGCATATAGATATTATAAAAAGGGCATCAAAATTATTTGATAAGGTGATTGTTCTGATATCTGCCAATGCAGCAAAAACTACAAGCTTTTCGTATACCGAAAGATTAGATTTTATTGAAAGAGCAACCCCGGATTTAGATAATGTTGTTATTGATATTCTAGATGGTTTATTAGCTGAATATGTAAAAGATGTCGGGGCAATAGCAATTGTGAAAGGTTTACGGGCAGTGAGTGATTTTGAATATGAATTTCAAATGGCATTAGCAAATAAAAAACTCTATGAGGGAGCGGAAACAGTTTTTCTAACTACAAGTGCAGAAAATATGTATCTTAGCTCTAGTGTTGTAAAACAAATTGCTAGCTTTGGGGGAGATATTAGTCATTTTGTACCTAGTTGCGTTTTGGAAGATATAAAAACTAGATTAGTAAAGGAGATTAAAAATGAATATTGATGAAATATTAGATGAAATGGATGAGCTTTTGGATAAATCACCATCTGTTCCATTTTCTACTCATAAAGCTATGGTGGATATTGATAGGTTAAGAGATTTAATTAATGATGTGCGTTTGAATATTCCACAAGAGATTAAAAGAGCAAAGCTTATTGATTTTGATTGCAATAGGATTATAAAAGAGGCTGAAGCAAAAGCTGAGTCGCTAGTGAGGAAAGCAGAGGAACGTGTAAAGATTATGGTATCTAATGACGCTATAGTTAAAGAAGCTAAGCAGAAGGCAATTGACATGTTAACTAAGGCACAGGCAAATTCAAAGGATATAAAAAATGCTACTAATACATATGTAAATAATGTTTTATCGGATACTGAGAAATACCTGCAAAACAGTTTGCAAAATGTTAAAAAAACAAAACAAGAGATTACACAGGTTAAAGGAACACCCCAAAGAAAAGTTGAAAAAAATATTTTATACTAGATATGGATTATAATTTTAAAGAATTTAAATGAGATATTATATTAATATATAAAAAATTAAAAGTTTTAACATATTATCCTTGACAAGTTTCTATGTTTATGATAAAATAATAACGCCGCATATGTACGGTCTTGGCAAATATACTATGTATATACCGTTTGTAGCGAGTTTTATAGAAAAGGCAGGTGCCAATATGTACGCAGTTATTGAAACAGGTGGAAAACAATATCAGGTAAAAGAAGGCGATGTTGTTTTTATCGAGAAATTGAATTATGAGGTTGATGAAACCGTTAGCTTCGACAAAGTTGTTGCAGTTGGAACAGATAATGGTTTAAAAATCGGAGCTCCATATGTTAGCGGTGCAACTGTGGAAGCGAAAGTTTTGAAAAATGGTAAAGGCAAGAAAATTACTGTATTTACCTATAGACCAAAGAAAAGCTCAAAAAGAAAAATGGGACATAGACAGCAGTATACTTCAGTTATGATTGAAGCAATTAAGGCTTAGAATGATACTTGCTGAATTTTTCAAAAGAAATAGCGAGTATATAGGTTTTCAAATAAGTGGGCATGCAGGATATGATGTGGTTGGTATGGATATTGCCTGTGCAAGTGTATCTTCAGCAGTTCAGTTAACTGCAAACACAATTACTGACTTTATGAAAATTAAAGCTGATGTTGATGTTGTGCCAGATAAGATTAAGCTAAATATAAATGAAGATTGTTCTAGAATGGGTTCAATTATTATCGAAAGCCTAAAATTCCATTTAGAATTGATATCGCAACAATTTAAGGAAACAATTAGAATAAAAGCTACGGAGGTGTAAGTTAATGATAAATATTAGTATGCAATTCTTTGCACAGAAAAAGGGTGTAGGTTCTACAAAAAACGGTCGAGATTCAGAATCAAAAAGATTGGGTGTTAAGAGAGCTGATGGTCAGTTTGTTTTAGCTGGTAATATTTTGGTTCGTCAGCGTGGTACACGTATTCACCCTGGCAATGGCGTTGGTAAGGGTTCAGATGATACATTATTCGCATTGGTTAACGGCAAAGTAAAATTTGAACGACTAGGTCGTGACCGTAAAAGAGTATCCGTTTACGCAGAGCAGTAATCGGGAATAAAACATTAAAATTAATCCCGAGCGTTTGCTTGGGATTTTGTCTTATACACATTCCATTAGATTAATAAAATGGAACTATAGAGGAGAATAATATGTTTGTAGATAAGGCGAAGATAATAATTAAAGCCGGTGATGGTGGGGATGGAGCGGTATCATTTCACCGAGAAAAGTTTATAAATGCTGGCGGTCCTGACGGTGGTGATGGGGGAAAGGGTGGAGATATTATCTTCTTAGTTGACGATAATTTTTCTACTTTAATTGATTTTAAATATAAGAAAAAATATATTGCAGATAATGGTGAAAATGGGGGAGCAAAGAAATGCTTTGGAAAATCTGCAAAGGATTTGATAATTAAAGTGCCAAGGGGGACTGTTGTTAGAGATGCAAAAACGGGTAGGGTAATGGCAGATTTATCAGCGGATGAACCTGTTATCTTGGCAAGGGGTGGAAAGGGTGGAAAGGGAAATTCAAACTTTGCAACCGCTACACGCCAGATACCTCGTTTTGCAAAGCCTGGCTTTCCAGGAGAAGAATTCGAGGTTATACTTGAACTAAAGCTTATTGCCGATGTTGGATTGGTTGGGTTTCCTAATGTGGGTAAGTCAACACTTATTTCTGTTGTAAGCTCTGCGAAGCCTAAAATAGCTAATTACCACTTTACAACACTAACACCTGTATTAGGTGTAGTAAGTGTGGAGGAAGAAAAATCTTTTGTTATGGCAGATATTCCTGGATTAATTGAGGGTGCAAGTGAAGGTATTGGTTTAGGGCATGAGTTTTTAAGGCATGTAGAACGATGTAGGCTTATTATTCATATTTTAGATGTATCTGGAATTGAGGGGAGAAATCCTGCTGAAGACTTTGAAGCTATAAATACTGAATTAAAAAACTTTAGTGAGGATTTATCCAAGCTTCCACAAATTGTAGTAGGTAATAAAAGTGATATGGCTACTGAGGAGCAGATTGTTGAATTGAGGGATTATATTGAATCTAAGGGATTTAATTTTTTTGTAATTTCTGCTGCAACAACTCAAGGAACTTCTGAATTAATTTATGAGGCTGCAAAGGTTCTGGATTCGCTCCCACCAATTAAAGTTTATGATGTAGAGCCTATCACGATATCGCAATTTGATGAAAATGACTTAAATGATAGAAGTTTTGAAATTAAACTAGAGAATGGTGTTTATTATGTAGATGCTGAATGGCTTGCTCCTGTTATGAGGACAGTTAATATGGATGATTATTCCTCATTACAGTACTTTCAGCGTGTTTTGCGTAGTAGCGGTATAATAGATAAGCTACTTGAAATGGGTATACAGGAAAATGATACAGTTAATATTTTAGGATTTGAATTTGAGTTTATTAACTAAATCACTCAATTTATGGAGATGTAGGCCAATGGAAAAAAAATTAGACATAAGGGAAGTTAACCAGCTTAGCCCATTAACATTAGCGTTTTTAGGCGATGCTGTTTATGAACAGTTAGTAAGGGAATATCTTGTTGTTGAAGCCAATATGTCCGTTGGGAAACTTCATGATATGAAAATAAAGCTTGTATGTTCATCATTTCAATCTAATGCAATTGGTATAATAAAAAATGATTTAACGGAGGATGAATATACCATATATAAGAGGGGGAGAAATGCTTCAGGAAATAATATTCCAAAGAGTGCAAAAGCCTGTGATTATAGGAGGGCGACAGGTCTTGAGTGCTTGTTTGGATATTTGTATTTATTAGATAAAAATAAGAGAATATACGAATTGTTTGACAGTATATGGGAAACCAAAGTAATTAAGGAGAGTTAGTATGGCAGGGCATTCTAAATGGAGTAATATTAAAAGACGCAAGGAAGCGACAGATGCTGTTAGAGCAAAAATCTTTACAAAGATTGGCCGTGAAATGATAGTAAGTATAAAAGAGGGAGGAGCAGATCCGAATAATAATGCTAAGCTTCGTGATTTAATTGCAAAAGCTAAAGCTAATAATGTCCCCAATGATAATATTGATCGCTTAATTAAAAAAGCCTCTGGGGATGGCAATAAAGATAATTTTGAAAACATGGTTTATGAAGGTTATGGACCAAATGGTGTTGCAGTTATTGTTGAATGTTTAACTGATAATAAGAACCGCACAGCTGGTGAAGTTCGTCATTATTTTGATAAATACGGTGGAAATCTTGGTACATCGGGTTGTGTTTCTTTTATGTTTTCACAAAAAGGTATCATAGTAGTTGAGAACAATGGAATAGAAGAAGAAAAAATTATGGAGGATTGTTTTGAATTTGGGGCAGATGATTTTTCTATTGAGGATGAAACTATTGAAATAATTACAACAGCTACTAATATCCATCAATTAAAAGAAGGACTAGTTGAACGAGGTTATAAAATACTTTCGTCGGAAGTAGAACAGGTACCATCCACATATACAACCCTTACCGATGAGGAAAGTATTAACAAGATGAATACTTTACTTGATCACCTTGAAGATAACGATGATGTTCAAAATGTATGGCACAATTGGGATATGACTGAATAATTAAATATTTTTAATACAATAAAAAATAAAGTCCACCTTATTTAGCATATTTGAATTAGGGTGGATTTTTGATGCAAATATTTTATTTAATATAATGAAATGAAAGGTGAGATATCGAGAGAAATAGAGATAATAAGAGAGATTTTGAGCGTAGAAGTGATATAAATTAAAAATTCACTATTTTGACTGTTGACAATTTTATAATATAAATATATAATATTTTATGTTATGTTAAGGAATGTGTAAACACCATGATATCGGTACTTGCGATTGCACATTAAATACAGATAAACCCATCTGTATTTATCTTGACCAAATTAAAAATACGGAGGAATATATATGTCAACTTATATGCCAAAGGCTAAAGATGTTAGCCGTAAGTGGTATGTTTTAGATGCTGAAGGCAAGGCGCTTGGACGTGTTGCAGCTAAGGCAGCTCATATTTTACGTGGAAAACATAAACCAACATTCGTACCTCATTTTGATAATGGGGATCATGTAATTATTATTAATTGTGATAAGGCAGTTCTAACAGGAAATAAACTAGAACAGAAATTACACACTTGGCACACCGGCTGGATAGGTGGGCTAAAACAGGTTAAATATAAAGATTTGATGGCTACAAAGGCAGATAAAGCTATGATGATAGCTGTAAATGGTATGCTCCCTAATAATACTTTGGGCAGAGCTGCTCTTACAAGATTAAGAACTTATAAAGGCACAGAACATAAGCATCAAGCACAAAAGCCTGAAAATTATGAAATATAAGAAGGGGGTAGCTTAAATGTATGAATCAAAACAAAAATATTACTATGGTACAGGTAGAAGGAAACACTCTGTTGCAAGAGTAAGAGTATATCATGGAAGTGGTAATATTACAATAAATAATAGAAATATTGATGACTATTTTGGACTTGAAACATTGAAACTTATAGTTCGTCAGCCAATGGAACTAACAGACACACTTGGTAAGTTTGATATTGTATGTACTGTTGCTGGTGGTGGTGTTACAGGACAGGCTGGTGCTATTAGACACGGCCTATCAAGAGCATTGCTAGTTTATGATCAAGAAATGAGACCTGTATTAAAAAAAGCAGGATTTCTAACTCGTGATCCAAGGATGAAGGAAAGAAAGAAGTATGGATTAAAGGGTGCTCGTCGTGCTCCTCAATTCTCAAAAAGATAATATTTATTGCTATATTTATAAATCTAAGCCCATGCAGATATCTTATTTGCTAGGGCTTATTTTGCATTTGTTTTATTGTAAGCTTATTAAGTAGTAGTTATATTTTGTGTTTTTATAGGGGTTTTTATATAAGTTAACAGAGTTTTGAATTTAGAATAAAAATAACATAAGATAAATATCCTTTTATCTTGACAAATTTAATAGAGTAATGCATAATTAACATATGGGCTATCTTTATAAAATATAATTTATTTTAACGGTAGCATTAGATTTGAAAGGTATTGCATGAGCATGAATTTTAAAAAACATATATTAGTAGTGGAAGATACAGCTGAAAGCTTAAAAAAGATAGAGGATACTTTAAAAGATGAGTATATACTTTCGAAAGCAACATCAGGAATGCAGGCAATACAAATGCTTGAAGAAAAAAAGCATCCTGATTTAATTTTACTTGATATAAAAATGCCTGTTATGGATGGGTTTGAAACTTTTAAATGGATTAGAAAAAACAAAAGAACAGCTAATTTACCTATAATAATGATGGGCAGTGGGACGCATGACGATTACGAGGCTATTTCACTTGAACTTGGTGCAGTAGATTTCATAAGGAAGCCTATAAAAAGATTGGTAATGACAAGAAGGATTCGAAATCAACTCAGGTTAATTGATGAGATGAATAAGATTGATTGGATTATAAAAAATAAAACTAAGGAATTTGAAAACTTGCAAGATATGTTTTCGGTTGGCTTTGCTGAGGTTGTGGAATCAAGAGATGGCACTACAGGTGGGCATATTAAAAACACAACAAAATATTTTAAAATATTTGTTAATGCAATTTCAAAAAATAATAAATATAAATATATTATGACAGACGAATATGTTAGGAATCTTGTAAGGGCTGCACCATTGCATGATATAGGCAAAATTGGTATTAATGATAGTATTCTCTTAAAAGGGGAGTCACTTAGTGATAAAGAATTTGAACAGATGAAAAAGCACACTATAATTGGTGGTGAGGTGCTTCAAAATGTTTTAAAGGGAATTAAGGATATCAATTTTCTAAGTATAGCAAAGGATATGGCTTTATTTCATCACGAGCGTTGGAATGGTACTGGATATTCACTAGGATTAAGTGGGGAGGAGATTCCTCTATGTGCAAGGATACTATCAGTTGTAGATGTATATGATGCATTAACTGCTAAAAGACCTTATAAGGAGCCATTTGCCCATGAACAAGCTTTCAAAATAATACTAGAGGGAAGCGGAACTTTTTTTGACCCATCGCTTGTGGAGATTTTTTTAGGAATAGAAGATGAGATTTATAAATGTTATATCGAACGGGAAGAGGGACCCATAATTACACTAAAAGAAATTGATGAATAAAGATAGAAATTGATAGCCTATGATGAATCAGTTTCTATCCTTTATTGTATATTGTTTTAGGGAAGCACTGTTTTGATGTTTTTCCTTAATAAATTCATATTTTATATATAATATACTAAGAATTCACTATTGAATTAGGATTTTTTATGTGATATAATTTTAATCACATAGTTTTTTGAATATGCATATATTTTGATATAAAATGACTTGGAGAAAAAATATGACTGATAAGATAAAAAGACTTATTGATAGTATAAATAAAGTGATTGTTGGTAAGGAAGATGTAATAAAAAATACAGTTTGTGCCCTTTTATGTGAGGGACATATTTTAATTGAGGATGTACCGGGGGTTGGAAAAACTCAACTTGTAGCAGCATTAGCAAAATCAGTTGATGGAAGGTTTAATCGTATCCAATTGACACCAGATATTATGCCATCAGATCTTCTTGGCTTCTCAATCGTAAACCCTAAGACATATGAGATGGAATACCGTGATGGGGTTGCGATGTGTAATTTTTTGCTTGCCGATGAGATTAACAGGGCATCTCCAAAGGTTCAATCAAGTTTATTAGAGGTAATGGAGGAGCATCAGATAAGTATGGATGGTACAACTCATGAATTGCCACGCCCATTCATGGTGCTTGCTACGCAAAATCCAGTAGAAACCTATGGGACATACCATTTACCTGAAGCACAGATGGACAGGTTTTTTATGAAGATAAGTATGGGCTATCCTAACTTTAACGAAGAGATGGTTATTCTGGATAGGACAGAAAACTATAATCCTATAAATAATATTACCGAACCTGCCATTAGCTTGGGGGATATTATAAAGCTACAGGAGGATGTAAGGAAAATTAATGTTTGTCAACAGGTAAAAAAATATATTTTGGATATAGTTTTTGCAACAAGAAATGATGAAAATATAACATTAGGTATAAGCCCACGGGGAAGTATTAGCCTATACAAATCTACAAAGGCTTATTCATATATAAATAATAGGGATTATGTGAATCCTGATGATGTAAAGAGGATGGTTCATTGTGTGCTTTCTCATAGAATAATATTATCACCAAAAGGAAAAACGAGGTACAAAGATACGGTTTCTTATTTGGATGAGGTGCTTGGAAAGGTAGAAGTACCGATGAATAAGATTTAGGTTTGGGGTTTAAAATATCATGAAAAAATTTATAGGTTATTTTTTTATATTGCTATTAACACTAGGTTTTACTTGTTTTTTTGATGGAAAAACAGGTGTGATAATGATAGCTTTTTTGTTACTAGTACCCCTTATATCCCTTTGCATTGCCTTGATAACAAGAAATTCTATATATGTTGAAATAGACAGTCAACCAATTATAAATAAAAATAAAAAAATGATGGTTAATATTAATATAACAAAGAGGAATGCGTTACCAACTTCATTTATCGAAATAAAAATCTTTTGTACACAACACTTTAAAAAAGATTTAGATACTGATATTTATAGGACAATATTATTCACTGAAAGAAAATCGGTAATCCCTTATATTCTGACATCTAAGATTTCAGGTAATGCGGAAATAGGAATTGATAATATCTATATTAGTGATTACTTGGGTATGTTTAGGTTTAAGTTGGAAGATATCAAGGTAAGTAATTTAAATATTGCAATTATTCCTCATATTCATGAAATTAATGAAATAAGTTTTTTCCTTAGAAATATTTATGATATTATTTGCGATGATGAGGAGGAAACACAAGGTACAGGATTATCTACAAACGCAACGGCTGGATATGAGCATAGGGAGTATGTGCCAGGTGATTCACTTAGGAAAATAAATTGGAAGTTATCTGCAAAAAAGGGTGAATTGATGGTAAGATTAGATGAATCAATTTCTTCTATGAATATAACTTTTGTATTAGATTTTATAAAAGAGGAATATGTTTCAAATGAATTATATGAGCTTCTACTCGAAGAAAGGCTTATTGAAGGAATGCTTTCAATGATAAATTCATTTGTTAAGCAAGGCATAGCTTGTAATTTAATGTATGTAAGTGGTGGTGCCATTAAAAGCGTAACTCTAGAGAAATATGAAGATGTTTTAGTGAAAGCAATTGATATAACTAAGAATAAATTTAATAGCAACAATAAGGATAATATTATTCTTACAGAAGAGATAATGAAAAAATCAGGTGTTTTTATAATATATAGTATGATTTATAGCCAAGAATTATATAAAAGTCTTGATAAAGCTAGTGAAAAGGGTATTAGCATACATAAAATATTCCCACAGATACAAGGCAATAAGGAAGGAAATATGTGGCGAATAACTGAAGAATACGACGTAAGGAAGATTAATTAACAAATATAGTTAATAAGGAAAATGTATATGCATAAAATTATTAATATATTTAAGAAAATTTTTTATGGTCTTGATGATAATAAAGAAAATCGGGATTTAAGGGCAGTTTCGTTTTTATTTGGAATTTGTATTGTTACTGGAATGATTTATTATTATAATAGCAATATTATTTCATTAATGATTTTTGCAATTTTGACTTTCATAATTCAAGCTGGTGCATATTTACTCTTTGATTTTATATCAAAAAAGAAATTAATTGGAACAGTGCTTTATTTGTTCGCTTTTACCATAATTTCATTTTTGGCAAATACATTAATTACTCTTCAACAATCAATTGGATTGGAAGGTTTAGATGCTGAAATTCCATTTTTCTTCTGGTTTTTAACCCCGCAATCAGCAATGCCATACTTTCCGTTTTATACTTATGCTATTTTTTTACTAGCAAGTTTTTTCATATCTTCCGCTGTTTATTATTTTACAATGATTACTTATAGAACAATAATGACATTTTTGTTGTTATTAATCCCATTAGCTATCTACGCTAAAGAATTGCATCATATCCCACCAATTCTCATTTTATTGTTATTTACTTTATATTTTAGCATAATGATTTTAAACACAACAAAGAAAAAACATAAGGATATTAAGTCATTTAAATATTATAAAACCATTTTTTGTTTTTTACTAGGCTCGATTGTGATTATAACCTTGATGCCTAAGCCAACTATAATTGCAAATAGAGATTATATTGAAAATATAATTAGTGCTAATGAGCTAACTTCAAGGCTTATGGGTACTCTTAATAAAATGAATAATAAATCTGATGGTGGCATGATGCTAAATTTTCAGAGTGATAAAATTTTATTTTATGTAAAATCAGATGAAGCAATTAACCTCAAAGCAAGGGTTTTAGAAGATTATAACTACGATAATGATAGTTGGAGCATAGAGGGGAGATATATTTACAAATCCTTTGATAACTATTCAAAAAATCTTAATCCAAATAAATTTATTAATTTAATTGAAAGGGTTTGCAAAGATAACCAAGAATTTGTTGATAAATATAATTTAAATGAGTTCTTAAACAGCAAAGAAGTCGATGACTGTGTAAAAGATATATTTGTAGAGGCAAATAATTTACCAGCAGAATATGCATTAGTTCCAACTGGATTATCCAGGCTTCCTAGCATTGATGTAAAGGATTTAATTGCAACAACAGCAGGAGAAGTTGTTATAAGAGGTCTAAAACCATTTGATTCAAAAAATAAATATGAATTAGAATATTATTCAGAAGATATTATCTATACTGAAAAAATGAATAAGCTTATAACACAATTTAAATCTGAAAATTATCGTGAATTTCTAAATGATTTAGAAACAGAAGTTGTTAAGCATTGGGGCGATGAGCATAGCATTATTTATTCACATTATTATACTTATGAGGAGGCAGTTTCATTTTATAATGACACATATCAAGAACCTAGCAATAAAATTTTGAATCTTGCAAAGGAAATTACCAAAGATGAACACTCAGATTATGAAAAAGCTAAGGCAATAGAAGAATATTTTCATGTTAATAACTTTACTTATGATTTAGAATTTAGAAAAAATGCTGGCGATAATGTAGAGAATTTTTTATTTGAAAGTAAAACAGGAGTTTGTTATGAATATGCAACAGCTATGGTAATATTAGCAAGAGCAGTAGGCTTGCCAGCAAGATATGTTGAAGGTTTTTCAGTAAGCAATTATTCAGAGAAAAATGGTTTGTATATTGTGACCGCTAGGGAGAGTCATGCATTTCCAGAGGTTTATATTTCAGGATATGGGTGGATGTCATTTGAACCAACTGTCGCTACTGAGCAAATTGATATTGCATTATCTGCAAGGAAAAAATTAATGTTCTTTATGCAGGTATCAATGTTGATAATATTTATGATATCTATTGCTTTATCTGTGATATTTATCCCCAGAGTTATGGAAATCATTTTTAGGTTAAATCTTAGAAAATATAGCTATGGTGAAAGAATAATTAGAATATTTAAGAAGCTGAAGGTAATGTTTAAATTTAGCGAAAGTATGACCGCAAAGGAGATGACTGGTTTTTTTACAAATAAATATGATGTTGATTTTTCAATTTCAGAAACAATATTTAATAAATATGTTTATGGTGGCTTAGAGATAACAGAATTAGAATTTGCGAAAGCATATGAACAATATTCCACACTATTTTCACACAAGAAAGCAGAAGATAAAAATCAGAAAAGATTTAAAATAAAATCCATTTTTAAAGTGAGAGGATGATAAAAATGCATCGGTATCTGAATTTTAACAATCGTACACTTGCAAAAACACTTGTCTTGGTTTTGGTATACTTAATAGCTATTTCCTGCATAACCTCGGAAGCAAAAACAATTTACGCAACGGATTATTATAAGGCATGGTGCCAAAGCGATGCTGAATGGGGGAGTGTTTATCTTGGAAAGAGTGGTCAAAATATGTCCCAAATCGGTTGTGCTGTAACTGCTGTCGCTATGCTGGTTGTTCATTCAGAATCGAGATCAGAAAGCACGTTTAATCCAGGGATACTATGCGAATATTTAAGCTCCAATGGTGGATTTGATTCAAGGGGTAATATTTATTGGGGAGTAGTGAATGGACTAGTTAATGAGTTTACATTTGAAAAATCAGTTACATTCAGCGGAACAACTCAGGCACAAAAAGCATTAGAATTACATAATTATATGCTATTGGGTTATTATGCTGTGGTGAGTGTAAAATATAGTGGGCATTGGGTGGCTATCGATTCTGTGAATGGCAATACGGTATTAATGATGGATCCTGCTACAAATAAAAACATTAATTTATTTGATACATATGATAATGATGGAATAGCACATATTAAATTATTTAAAGGAGTTGCTTCTACGGGAGCTGAACAAAAAAAGCTTGGTAAATATATAACAACAAGTGATTTGAATCTTAGAATTAGTTCTGGAACATATTATACAAAAATTGATTTAATACCAGAGGCAACGGAAGTAGATGTAGTAAACATTTCGGGGAATTGGGGTCAGGTGTTTTATAATGGCAAGAGCGGTTGGATCTGCCTAGACTATGCACAGCTTATTTCTGAAACAGAAACAACAGTTACAACTACCGTTACAACGGAGACTCTTCCTCCTACAACAACGATACCAAGCACAGATTATAAATATGGTGAATACAGGGTAACCGCAAACTCAGGGCTTTACTATCGCTCAGGGCCGGGCATAAGTAACACGGCATATGGAATACTACCCTATGGAACATTAGTAAATGTAAAGGGTATTATAAATGATTGGGGGAATATAAGCTATAACAGTTATGATGCGTGGATATCACTTGAATATGCTGAATTTATCGGAGCCGACGAAACAACAATAACTACAGAAACCACTAATGAAACATACCCAGCTACTCCTATTATTAAGGGAGATATAGATTCTGATGGGAAAATCACAATACATGATTTATCAAAATTAAAAAGATATATAATCAATCCGTATGCTATAGATGATGTGCTATTTAATGCTTTTGATTTAAATAGTGATGGTGTAATAGATTTAAAGGATTCTAAAGAGTTAACAAAGATTCTTACATGCCAACAAAATAAAGAGGGGTCAACAAAATGAATTGGACTGAGGTAAGTATATATACAACAACAGTAGGAGTGGACGTTTTATGTACAAGATTAATGGACTTAGGTATAAATGGTTTTGTAATAAAGGATTCAAGCGACTTTAATAATTTTTTACAGGATAAAGGAGGGCATTGGGATTATATTGATGAAGAATTAATGGGGCTCTCTGGCAGCGAAACAAATATAACCGTTTATATTCAGGAAAATTCCCAAGGAGCTGAAATGCTCGCTTCACTTAAAACGGAGATTAAGAGGATAGCAGAATCGGATAAAAATAATGAGTATGGCAGATTGGAAATCTCAATATCTAATGTTAAGGAAGAAGATTGGGCTAATAATTGGAAGCAATTTTTTAAGCCCCTGAGTGTTGGATATAAACTTCTCATTAAGCCTTCATGGGAAGAATATGAAAATATTGATAATAGACTTATTTTAGAGATTGATCCCGCATCAAGTTTTGGTACAGGACAACATAATACTACCCAGTTATGCTTAGAGTTTATGGAGGAAGAAGTTGAACCCAACGATAAATTTCTGGATATAGGATGTGGGAGCGGTATCTTATCTATTGCTGGGATATTACTCGGTGCTGAAAGCGTTGTTTCTGTTGATATTGAGGAAAATTCTATTAATACAACCATAGAAAATTTTAAAAAGAATGGAATAACACCAGAGAAGTATAAAACTTATTGTGGTAATATTATAACAGATGAGGAAATTTTGAATAGTCTAGGGGTGGAATTTGATTTAATTACAGCAAATATTGTTGCTGATGTCCTAATAGCAATGGGTATGCTTTTTAAGAATCTTTTAAGGCAAAATGGTGCATTGATAGTATCAGGTATCATTGAGGGGCGTAAGAATGAGGTTATTGATTCCCTCATAGAGATTGGATTTAGCCTTGTAGAAGAAAAAAAAAAGGATGATTGGGTAGCTGCTAAGTTTATATTAAATTAGGATGTAAAACATTAATCACATTAAATTCGCCCCTATATCTTTAGATACAGGGGCGGATTAGCTTATATAGTTTTCTATGTATAATATTCTTTATTTTATTTAGCCTCTGTATTTTTTAGATAGTTTTTCATATTTTTTCTTAGTTGCTAAACCACCCCTAATATGACGTTCTTGTTTGTTCTGCTCAAGAATCTCTTTTACTAGTGTATATAATTGTGGTTGTATTTTAGGTAGTCTTTCAGACACGTCCTTATGCACTGTACTTTTACTAATCCCAAACTGCTTGGCTGTTGCTCTTACAGTTGATTTATGCTCTAATATATATTCCCCAAGTATAATCGCTCTATCGTTAGGCTGAACTTTCAAATCCCTCACTCCAATACAGTATTTACTAATTTATATGCTTCAAGCATGGAATTAATTACTTCATTACAAAGGCAATTTTATATCATTAATCTTCTGAAAATATCTTGAAAATTTGAGGGATGCAAGATAATGGGAAAGGCATTGGTCATATATGCTTGATTTTCCTACAACATTATTAATTAAAAGATGGAATAAGACTTGTAATTCTTTTTTCCATATAGTATAATAGTAATGTTAATTAAAAGTTATATAAAATATAAAATATTTAAATTTTTATAGTTTGTTTAAGGAAAGGGAGATTTATGGATCCATTTTTAGTGCTTAAATATATCGTAAGAGTTATGATTATATTCTTAATATTACCTATCCATGAATATGCTCATGCATGGGCAGCAAAAAAACTTGGTGATGATACAGCTCTTTATAGCGGGCGGCTTACGCTTAATCCACTTGCACATATTGATATTTTAGGTGCGGTCTGTTTATTTTTTACTGGGTTTGGGTGGGCTAAACCTGTGCCGGTAAACCCAATTCGCTTTAAGAAACCAAGAAAGGGAATGGCATTGACGGCATTAGCAGGTCCTGCATCTAATCTCATAGTTGCTTTTATTGCAATGATAATATATCGTTTTGTTTTATATTCTGATATTTCAGATAAAATGGGTATCCAAAACGCATCTTTTGTGTTTTTTATGATTTCTGCATTTATATCAATTAATATAGGATTGGCAGTGTTTAACTTATTACCAATTCCACCGCTTGATGGCTCTAAAATTTTAAGCTACTTTACATCAGCAAAGTTTGACAAGTTTCTCTTTCAGTATCAACAATACCTTCCAATTATATTTATTGTATTAATTGTTTCAGGGATATTAAGTGGACCTATAAACTGGATATCCAGTATTATATATGATGGAATGATCCTTTTAACAAATTGGATTGATTTAATAATGAAAGCAGTGAATAAATAAATTATGGACAGGATATCCTTTAAGCTGGAAGTATTTGAAGGACCACTTGATTTATTATTGCATCTTATCTCTAAACATAAATTGAATATTAATGATATTGAAATTTCAAAACTCCTAGAGCAGTACCTATTATACATGGAGGATTTGACGGAAAATAATTTTGATATTGCTGGTGATTTTTTAGAAATGGCAGCTAAGCTAATATATATTAAGACAGTGTCATTGTTGCCTAAACCGAATGATGCAGAAGAAATAAAAAAAGAGTTAGAAGGTTCACTTATAGAATATTCTCTATGTAAGAGGGTTGCAAAACTGCTAGAGACGGGCTTCGTTGGTAATGATATTTTTGTAAGGGAACCCACTAAATTGAGGATATCGACAAAATATGAGCTAACTCATTCTAGTGAAGTTTTAAAAAAGGCTTACAACAATCTCTCATTACGAAATATAGATGAAAGACCTATACTTGAAAATAGAATTAATAATATTATAAGGCATAAGATGGTATCTGTTACAACTAAGGTTGTACATATACTAAGGAAGTTATATACAGTAGGCTATGCACAAATGGATAGCCTTTATGATGGCATTACCGAACGCTCAGAACGTGTAGCAACCTTTCTGGCTATATTAGAATTAACAAAATCAGGTCGAATAAGAATTAGCGAGGATAATTCAGAGATATATTTTATAGGAAGAAAGAAAAGATTTGCTAACGCTTAGCAGGGGGTATTAGATGAATTTGAATGAAAAGCTATCCATACTAGAGGCAGTTTTATTTGCTTGTGGTGAACCAATGGAATCAAATAAGCTTGCTGAGGTTTGTAAGGTTACGGTGGATATTATAGCTGATTTGATAAAAATTCTTAATGATAGATATGATACAAATAAAAGTGCTTTGCAGGTTATGAAACTTGGTGGATATTACCAACTTTGCACTAGAAAAGAGTTTGCCGGATATATAAAAACTATATTGGAATCAAAGCGTTCCACACCGCTTTCTAATGCTGCATTGGAAGCACTTACAATAGTGGCATATAACCAACCTGTTACAAAAAGTTTTGTTGAGAATATAAGGGGCGTGGATAGCTCATCCATTGTAAACTCTCTTGTAGAAAAAGAACTTTTAATGGAATCAGGTAGGCTTGATGTTCCTGGAAAACCTGTTTTATTTAAAACAACTAATACTTTCTTACGATGCTTTGGACTAAATTCCCTTGATGACTTACCACCTTTGCATGATGATTATGAGGATAAGCCACTTTTCAAGGGAAACAATGTGTTATTAAAGGATAGCGAATAGTTAAGCATTGCATTGAAAGGACGAAGCTAATGGTTTTATTATGGATACTTCTAGGTTTGGTGACAATTATTTTAATCCTATGCTTTTGCCCAGTTACTTTATTTGTAAGTTATATTGATGGAGAATTGGATTATAGCCTTAAATACTTAGTATTTAACATTGTTAAAACTGGTGAAAAAAAGCATAAAAAAAGAAAAGATAAACATAATAAAAAGAGTAGAGATTTAAATAATAAAAAAGAAAGTAGCAAAAAAGAAGACGTGACTGCTATCCATCCATATATAGAGGAAAGTTTAACTGTAAAAAGAGAGATGAGGAATAAAAACCCTAAGCCTAAAGGGAAGAAGAAAAGGAGAAAGCTAGGGTCAAAAGCAGAAGGGTTGAAGAATGATGGATTAGAACTCACAGAAAAAATAAAACTTATAAAGGATATAATATCTGCAAGTAGGAAGGGATTAAAGAGGATTTTAAAATCTATATCTATAAGGGATGTATTTATTGATTTTACAATTTCTGATGAGGATGCATATGAATGTGC
>JAAYSW010000174.1 GCA_012523875.1 Clostridiales bacterium | reverse complement strand
TATATGAGCCTATACATGGTTCCGCTCCTGATATTGCAGGTCAGGATAAAGCGAATCCAATTGCTACAATTTTATCAGTAGCTATGATGCTTAGACATTCCTTTGATATGGATAATGGTGCAGATATGATTGAAAATGCTGTTAATAAGGTTTTATTAGATGGATATAGAACAGGTGATATTATGAGTGATGGAATGAAAATGGTTAGCTGTTCTAAAATGGGCGATTTAATTTGTGATAGTCTATAAAAAATATGACCCCCATATTTGAAAGTCATACATTGATTTGCAATTAAATATAATTTTAAGGCATTAAATTTAATGCCCTGGATAAAATATTAATATAATTTATATCCCATAGCGATACCTTTAAAGATGTGGTTTTAGAAACTAGCATTGTTCTTATAGAGGTAGAGCTTAGGGATATATTTTTTTACTTTAGCAATAGGTGTTATGTTAGAGTAGAAGTCCCCCTATAATTGCATTTGAAACTAAAAAACCCTTTGCTGTTAAAGCGATGGTATTATCGCTTATAGTGAGAAGCCCCATTTTTTCAAAGGGAATAGCCTTATTCATTATACTATCAAGTTTATTGTTAAACTTAGTTAAACATAAACCTTCTTTAAGCCTAAGCTGAAGCATTGCAATTTCCTCGAAGCTACCGGGGTTTTCCTCTGTTACTATTTCAGTTTGCCTATCTAATTCAATAAAATCTTGTAGTGAGTTGGGTACGGCAGTTCTTTTCCCATTAAAATAAGAATGCGAAGACGGTCCAATTCCTATATATTCTTTGCACTCCCAGTACTTGAGATTATGTTTACTCTCAAATCCTATCTTAGAAAAATTAGATATTTCATATTGGCTGAACCCATTCTCCTCAAGGTTTTCAACCATTAATAAATACATATCTGAAACTAAATCCTCACAAGGTAAACTATCTATAATATTCTGTTTATTAAACTCCGTATTTTCTTCTATTTTAAGCATATAGGCTGAAACATGGCTTATAGGCAATTTACAAAGCTGATTGATGGAATATATAAGGCTATCCACTGTTTGACCTATAACCCCAAGCATTAAATCACATGAAATATTTTTAAATCCAGCCTTATAAGCTGATAGGACAGTCTTTCTAGCCTCATCATAGTTATGGATTCTGCCCAATGCTTCTAATTCACTATCAACACATGATTGAACACCAATTGAAACTCTATTTACTCCCATTTTACGCAATTGCAGAAGTTTTTTAGTATTAACAGTTTTGGGATTTATTTCGATTGTAATTTCAGCCTCATTTACTATATAATTCTCATTCACAGCTTGCAAAATAGAGGTAATAAACTCTACAGGCAAAATAGAGGGAGTGCCCCCACCGAAATAGATTGTATCAATTTCGGCATTCCCCCTGTATGCTTTAATATTTCTTATAACGGCATCAGTGTAAAGTCTAGCAGTATCCCGACAATAACTCACTGAATAAAAATCACAATATGGGCATTTTTTTTCACAAAACGGCACATGTATATAAAGTCCAAGATTATTTTCTATTGATATCTATCCTCCATGTTTTATCAAGTTCGTAGAAAAATGCATCAAAAGTTTTAGAGATAATGAAAGAAATAGCTAGTAGAGCAAGAGCAAAAGGCACCGCATCATTTGAATTATTATAGAATTTAATTAATATGAGTATCAGTACAGATAAGTTTAAGATTACATTAAAAATCGTTGATTCTTTACCATTAACACAATGCCCACCACACTTTGGGCATTTATACCCTTTTGATTTTAAAGAACCAGCAAAAGCCTTTCTAAAGCGAGAAACTGTATTTTCATTGCAGTATGGACATTTAAATTTTTTCATGACATCCTCCTAATCAAGCTTTAATACACTCATAAATGCTTCCTGTGGAACATCAACAGTTCCAAGCTTACGCATACGCTTCTTACCCTCTTTTTGTTTCTCAAGTAACTTTTTCTTTCTTGTAATATCTCCACCATAGCATTTAGCTAGAACGTCTTTACGCATAGCTCTAACTGTTTCTCTAGCGATAATTTTACCACCAATTGCAGCTTGAATAGGGATTTCAAACATTTGCCTAGGTATATTATCTTTTAGTTTTTCAGCTATCTTTCTTCCTCTAGCATATGCGTTATCGGTATGAACAATAAATGAAAGTGCGTCCACTATATCGCCATTTAACATAATATCCAGCTTAACAAGTTTAGATGGAACATAACCCAACATTTCATAATCAAATGAAGCATAACCTTTCGTGCGAGATTTTAACGCATCAAAGAAATCATAAACAATTTCATTTAATGGCAACTCATATCGCACATTAACTCTTGTATCATCGAGATAAACCATATCTTTAAAGACACCCCTACGGTCCTGACAAAGTTCCATAATATTTCCAACATAATCAGATGGAGTAAGAATTTCTGCCCTTACCATAGGCTCTTCAGCACTCTCAATTAATGCTAAATCAGGATAGTTTGATGGATTATCAATAAAAACAACTTCACCACTTGTTAATGTAATCCTATAAATAACGGAAGGTGCTGTTGTAATAATATCTAAATTATATTCACGTTCAATACGCTCTTGTATAATTTCCATATGGAGCAATCCCAAAAATCCGCATCTGAAACCAAAGCCAAGAGCAATTGAAGTTTCAGGTTCAAAGGATAAAGACGCATCATTAAGCTGAAGCTTTTCAAGTGCCTCTCTCAAATCGCCATATTTAGCCCCATCAGCAGGATAAATACCACTGAACACCATTGGATTAACCTTTCTATATCCAGGTAAAGCATCCTCACATGGATTGTCCACAAGAGTAACGGTATCACCGACCCTTGTTTCGCTTATATCCTTAATAGCAGCAGTGATAAAACCAACCTCACCCGCCTTTAATTCGCCAACATTATTAAAGCTTGTGGCATCGAGATATCCAGTTTCAACAACTGTAAACTCTGCACCAGTAGCCATAAGCCTAATTTCATCACCAACTTTAACCTTACCCTCTTTGACTCTTATATAAATTATAACTCCTTTATATGCATCATAAAAACTGTCAAAAATCAATGCCTGTAGGGGAGCATTTTCATCTCCAGTTGGTGGGGGGATATCCTTAACAACCTTTTCTAAAACAGCCTCAATATTAGTTCCAAGCTTTGCAGAAATCTTAGGGGAATCCATTGCTTCAACCCCGATAACATTTTCAACTTCTCCACAAACCCTTTCAGGGTCCGCAGAAGGCAAATCAATTTTATTTACAACAGGTACAATTGCCAAATCATGTTCTAGTGCAAGATAGGTGTTTGCTAGCGTCTGTGCCTCAATCCCCTGTGTTGCATCTACAACAAGTATTGCACCCTCGCAAGCTGCAAGTGAGCGAGAAACCTCATAATTAAAATCGACATGACCTGGGGTATCGATAAGATTGAAAACATAGATTTCACCATCTTCTGCTTTATAGGTGAGCCTTACCGCACGTGCCTTGATTGTTATACCCCTCTCACGTTCGATATCCATATTATCAAGAAGCTGCTCCTCCATATCACGTCCTGCAACCGTATATGTTTTCTCCAACATTCTATCTGCAAGCGTCGATTTACCATGGTCAATATGTGCAATAATGCTAAAATTTCTTATTTTATCAATTGACAAATTACATTCCTCCATTAGTGAAGTCTTGAATAGATTTATTAGTAATAGCCAAGACTAATCCAACTTTTTCTTTTCACTTTCAATAACCTTCATTAGATCTTCAAAAGTAGCTGAACCTTTACTTGATGATATATCTTTTTTAGTTTGGTTTATATAACGATTTTTAATGTCATCCATTTTTGATTTGGCAACTATCTTTTTCTCAGTTGCTTGTTTGGGTCGGTTTGGCATTGTAGTATTTTTTATATAAGTAGTATCCGTTTCACTAGCATCGTCAAAAGTTGTTTTCTGCAAAGCAAGTTTTATTGCACTTGCCTTTTCATCAACATTACTTCTTGCACTTATATCGGAGACGTTATCCGTATTTACTTGTGAAACAAATTTAATCCCCTCATCAGGATTAGATTTTCTAGATGGTTTCATTTTATTAGTATCTCTATGTTTATATTCTGAAAAATCGTCTTGTGGATTAAGAAATTCAGCCTTTTTAAGTCTTTCGTCTGTTTTCTCTTTTGCCATCTTAACATCTTCATTATTGTTTACATCAAACAAAACCTTTTTCTGTGATAAATCACTTGTAGTTTTATCAACATTTTGGTAAGTAGGTTTTTGGTTAATGCGTTTTTGTGAGAAGTTCTCAGATATTGAATTTTTCTTTGCAAGAAAATCCTCACTTGAATTTATATCATCATCAGCCTCAAAAAGAGGAGAATCAACACGTTTCTTTTTCTTAGGCATCCTTTCAAGCATTACAGGCAAGTCATAATCATCAAAATGTCCATCCCTTAGTTTTCTAGCATTTATGCTACTCGCTATAACTAACAGAATCAATATAACGCTAGGTAAAATAAGGAACAAAACTATTCCCACTGTATTTTTTAAAGTCGAAACAATAATTCCAAACTCTTTACTAGTGAGGCTACATTTTGCTAGGATATCCTTCTCAAGCACCTTATCTGTTTCTTCGTGTTCGGCATTATCGATCTTAAGGTAATAATACGTACCATCAACCTCGCTGACAATATCATGGATTCTCGATATTGCAGTAATTGTTTTATTCTCGGCATCAATAAAATTATACATAACAACTTCACCTGATTCTAAGCCTAATACCCCGTCCCTATCAGCTATAATCATCGTATTTTTTATTATTTCAGGTTCCATATCATCGGTTTCCATCAAAAAAAGCGTTTTCCCAAACATATCATGGGGTGTATTACTTTTTAAAAATATTATATTAACAATTATAGAAATGGCTATAATTATAGATAAAAGGACAATAATTACAACCTTCAAAGGAGAAAACCCCACCCTACCACTTTTATACATTTGAATACTCCTCCAACACACAATATTTATTTTCTCTATTAATTATTTGTTCTAATAACTTTAATTTATATTATAACATGCCTTTAAATAAAATACAATTTTTATTAAGAAATATTTTTAAGTTTTTAAACAATTTTAAATTTATTCATAATAATATGAATTTACATACGAAATATTATATATTACAGACATATTTTATGTAGGGATTGTTGTAATGCTTGGTTTTAAGTTGAAATGCATGGATTTATTTATTACATAATATAACCTTAGGTGAATACCTCAATAACATAGAATAACACTAAGCTGACTCATTAAACAACAAATTAATACATAACTCTTTTGTGTTCATACTATTTTAAATTAGAAAATATATTAACAATAATATGAATTTGTCGTTACATAAGTTTTTATCTTGACATATGAACTTTTTTGTTATATTATTGTTATAAAATAAGAAAAATATATATAGGGATTATGAACACTGTAAACACTACATATATGTAAATCTTTTAAATTTAGGATGGTGTGTTGTGAATAGATTGTTGGTTGATTTGGAGAAGTTAGAGGTTGATGTTACTAAGACTTTAAGCAGGTTTATGGACAATGAAGAGCTTTATTTAACTTTTCTATACAGGTTTCCTGATGAAAATCAATTTAGAGAGCTGAAGCATAAGATAAAAAATGAGGAATATGATGATGGAATTCTTGCTGTTGCACATACGCTAAAAGGCTTAACTGCAAATCTTGGTATGAATGGTATTTATCAACTTACTTGTAAAATTATGAAAGATATCAGGAATTATCAATTTGATAGTGTTAAGGGAACTTTTTTAGAGTTAGAAGAAAACTATAAGCAAATTTGTAGCTTGATTATGAAACACAAAAGCATGGCAATTTAATTACATATTAGATTAATGGCTTGTTAACGATTGTTAACAAGCCACTTTTTAATCGTTTAAATATTTATCAACAATGAATTTAGGTCGTTTTTTCGTCTCAAGATAAATCTTTCCAATATACTCTCCAATTATCCCAATTGCTAGGATTTGAAGTCCGCCTATCGCCCAAATCGAAACGATAGTTGATGTCCAACCCAATATGGTAGCACCCGTGAAATGTCTTATAATAAAATAAATAAGCATCATTAGGCTTATCCCAAAAATAAGGAAACCAGTTGTTGTTATAAGCCTTATGGGCTTAATTGAAAGCGATGTTATACCCTCAAATGCAAAGGCTAACATTTTTTTAAGTGGATATTTAGATTCGCCTGCGAAGCGTTCTTTTCTTTCATAGGTAACCTCTCCAGAATTATAACCAATCATGGGAACAATTCCCCTTAGGAAAAGATTTACTTCCTCAAAATCCTCAAGACCATCTAATGCACGTTTACTCATAAGCCTGTAATCTGCATGGTTGAAAACAATATCAACACCCATAATCTTCATAATCTTATAGAATCCCTCGGCAGTTGTTTTTTTAAAGAATGTATCAGTTTTTCTCGCACTCCTTACGCCATAAACAATATCGCAGCCATTATGATACTTATCAACCATTTCATCAATGGCATTTATATCATCCTGTAAATCAGCATCCAAAGAAATTGTAATATCGCAATAATCTTTAACAGTCATCAAACCAGCTAATAATGCGTTCTGATGACCTTTATTTCTAGAAAGCTTAATGCCTTGAAACATGGGGTTACCAGCGTGTAGCTCCTCAATTATCCCCCAAGTTCTATCCTTTGAGCCATCATCTACTAACACAATTTTACTTTTATCAGATATTTTTCCTTTATTAATAAGGCTATCCATCTTATCAAGAAGTTGCTTTGATGCTTCAGGCAGAACCTCTTGCTCATTATAACATGGAATCACTAAATATAATACAGACATTTTAGGGATCACTCCTTTAATATTAAAAAATCTTTAATATACACTTCCTTTCAATTTGTAAATAGAAAGGTAATTTTCATATCCTCCAACATAGTCATAACCATTAGCTTCAATATATGGAATTTTCACATCGCATAATTCTTTATCTGAGAGCATTAAAACTACATAGTCGGTTGGTTCCCATGTTACCTGTTCAGGCTTAACAGTTAGGTACAACTCTTTTCTCTGGGAAAGCTTTGGAATAAAGAAGGTTGATGCCTCAACAGATGCTTCTTCAGGGATTGATTCTAGAAGCATGTCCACCTGTGTATTGCGTTGAACACCTGTATCAGAATAGAAATCGTAGTAGAAGGTAGTATAAGACCATTGAGAAACAGAAATAACTATTGATGCAATCGCCATAAATGATGCTATATATTTTCTGTTTTCAGCCTTAATATTAGAAATATTAACAACAATTAAATAGAAAAACAATGCAATTACACCACAAGTGTACTGATATCCTATTGAATATTGATAAACATAATCTGGCATTAAATTAACTAACAGAAAAGGAATAATCAAAAACAGCTGGGTTGGTTTTTTATTTATGAGTGGAATAAAGGCGACAGGTATCATCATAAGCAAGAAAAACAAAAACTTTTTCTCTTGGAATGCTTCCGATAAGACGTATGCTGGATTTTTTAAGCAGTTAATAATAACCGTGAAAAGACTATCTTCTGCATTAAGCAAGTAATTACCATATCGACCAGTCATAACGCCTCTGCCAAAGCTTTCTAATATTTTTGTTACAGCTAGGAAATACCCTATTGCTGATGCGAAAATTATTGTACCATGTTTATAATTCTTTTTC
>JAAYSW010000173.1 GCA_012523875.1 Clostridiales bacterium | reverse complement strand
CCAAAAATTTTATCCTCCATAATCGAGTTTATTGCATTTTTAGCCTCATCAAAGCTTTGTGCAATAATAACTCCCTTACCTAGTGCAAGCCCATCCGCTTTTACAACCACTGGATATGTGTTTTCTGCTTCAACATATGCAATTGCGTCATTAGTATTGTCAAACACTTCATATCTTGCTGTGGGAATGTTGTATTTCTTCATCAAATCCTTAGAAAAAACCTTACTACCTTCAATTATAGCAGCAGCCTTATTCGGCCCGAACGTCATAAAACCCTCAGCATTCAATGTATCAACCATTCCTAAAACAAGAGGGTCATCAGGTGCAACAACAACCATATCTGCTGATATTTTCTTGGCAAGTTCAACAACACCTTCTATATCATCTGCTTTAACTGAAAAACATTCAGCATATTTTGAAATTCCACCATTGCCGGGAGTGCAGTAAAGCTTATCTACCTTACTACTTTCCGCAAGCTTCATTATAATTCCATGTTCACGTCCGCCGCCGCCAACAACTAATATTTTCATTTTTACCTCCAACGGTTACTTTGACATTCTGGCAATTACTAAGCAACCCACCGCAAAAATAAGTGGTAAAACCATAATAAAATTAAGTTCCTTATTGTTGGCTAATGCAAAAATAATAACTCCAATCGCCAAAAGTACACAAATAATGCCTATAACCGTAAATATTTTTTTATCTTTCATAATCCCTACCCCGCTCTAGTGATGGAATAAACGTATGCCTGTAAACGCCATAGCAATATTATATTTATTGCAAACATCAATAACATTATCATCCCTAATTGAACCACCAGGCTGTGCAATATATGATACTCCGCTCTTATAAGCACGTTCAATATTATCGCCAAACGGGAAAAAAGCATCTGAGCCTAAACATACTCCAGTGTTTTTATCAAGCCACGCCCTCTGCATTTCTTTTGTAAATACCATAGGTTTTTCCTTAAATATGCCCTGCCAAACTCCATCAGTAAGTACATCCATATACTCATCAGATATATAGATATCTATTGCATTATCTCTATCTGCCCTTCGAATATCATCAATAAACTTTAAGTTTAAAACCTGTTCTGATTGCCTTAGCCACCAAATATCAGCCTTGTTCCCAGCAAGCCTAGTACAATGAATTCTTGATTGCTGACCTGCACCAATACCAATAGCTTGACCATTCTTGACATAGCATACTGAGTTTGATTGCGTATATTTTAAAGTGATTAAAGAAATAATTAAATCACGTTTTTTTTCATCTTCAATGTTTTTATTCTCTGTAATTATGTTCTCAAGCATAGCATCATCAATCTTTAAATCATTTCTACCTTGTTCAAATGTTATACCAAAAACCTGTTTTTTCTCAATAGGCTGTGGCACATACTCCTCATCAATCTTAATAATATTATATGTGCCCCTTCTCTTGGATTTAAGAATCTCTAATGCTTCATCCGTATAATCGGGAGCGATAATTCCATCTGATACTTCTCTCTGAATAATTTTTGCTGTTGAAACATCACAAATGTCAGATAATGCAATAAAATCACCATATGATGACATTCTATCTGCACCCCTAGCTCTCGCATAAGCACAAGCCATTGGTGATAATTCCTCTAAATCGTCAACAAAATACACTTTTTTCAAGGTATCAGTTAATGGTTCACCAACTGCAGCTCCTGCGGGCGAAACATGTTTAAATGAAGTTGCTGCACACATACCAGTCGAAGCCTTTAGCTCCTTTACAAGTTGCCATCCATTAAATGCATCAAGTAAATTTATATAGCCAGGATTGCCATTTAAAACTTCTATGGGTAATTTGCCATCTTCAATATAAATTCTTGAGGGCTTTTGGTTGGGGTTACATCCATACTTTAACTTTAATTCCTTTGACATATGCTACTCCTTGTCCCGTCGAAATATTTATATTCTATCGGAGCCTTTAGACGGATAAAGACTTATAGATTATTACACTCATTTGTTTTTATTAATAATTCTGGTTGATTCTATATTTGATTTTAAATCAATATATCTAACAAAAAGGGAAACCTTATTATCTTCATTTAGGCTCTCCCAAAGGGAATTTGTAAATTCATCAATATCATTTGGTATAGAAATAAGCCTTGGCTCGCCCTCAAAACTTGGAAGGGGATCACCATCACTTTTATATGTATGAATGAAATGTCCCTCGCCATTTATAGCATTATTATATGCAAAATTAAAACGTTGACATGATTCAGCATTACCATTTGCAGATTTTAAAATTGAAATTGCATAATTAAAATCATTCTCCCCAAGCTTTAATATTCCCGAGATTCTTGGTGTATAGTTCGGTGCATCAGGTTCAAACTCCCTTGTTCTAAGAGCCTGTTCGAATGTAAGCTGGCTGTTCATTAATTCAAATATTGTGTCCGTTTGGTCGCCATTTGTTACAATAACCTTATTGCCCAGCACCCTGACTGGTGAATATATAATTAGGCTAGGGTCAACCATTTTGGATGGATCAAAGGCTTGTGTTCTGATTCCATCACCATCCTCAACAAAAATTCTATTACGGCTATTTTCACTTCGCCCCATAATAAAATATGCTGTAACTGCATGATTCCCATCCTTAGACTTACCAATAATAATTCCTCTACCTGGGTAGGAATTATCCTTTAGTTCTTTTTCTATTGAAATCATTTCCATTAATTTCCTCCGTATTAACAAGGAACTTATTCCTCTTTTATAAATGCTTTATTACCTATAATTTCAATCTTATCCTGACAGAATAAAGATACAGCCTGTGGTAGTATCCTCCACTCTGCTTCTTCCATTACTCGTTTTTGCAATATATCGGGAGTATCATCCCTTTTAACTTCAACAGCCTTTTGCAAGATTATTGCTCCACCATCTGCAATTTCATTTACAAAATGAACTGTTGCACCCGTTAATTTAACTCCTGATTCAAGCACAGCCTTGTGAACATTGATTCCATAAAAACCCTTACCACTAAATGATGGAATTAGTGAAGGATGAACATTAATAATCTTATTAGGGTAGGCTTTTATAACTAATTCATCAAGTATTGTCATAAACCCTGCAAGGACTATTACATCAGCATATTCCTCATACAAAGCCTCGTGAATGGCTTTACTATAATCAATATTATCCTTATAATCCTTTGCTTGAACAATCCTAGTTGGAATACTATTATTAATTGCCCTTGTTAGTGCATATGCATTTGGCTTGGAGGATATTACACAGGTAATCTTACCATTTACAATATCCCCCCTATTTTGTGCATCTATCAGTGCTTGCAAATTTGTTCCTCCGCCTGATACGAGTACGACTATATTTTTCATGGCAACCGCTCCTTCTATGCTTATTACCACAGCTATATATTGTATAGTCTGGTAGTTATAGCAATGCTAACAAAGAATAACTCCCTCTTCACTATCAACAAGTTCTCCTAAAATATACGCCTCCTCACCACTTGCCTTTAACGAAGTTAATGTTTTATCAACATCATTTTTATCAACTGATACAACCATCCCAACACCCATATTAAATGTATTAAACATATCCCTTTCTGGTATATGACCTGTTCTAGAAATCAGATCAAATATTGGTAGGACTTGTATAGAACTTTTTTCAATTTTAGCAGATAATCCATTTGGTAGTGAACGGGGAATGTTCTCGTAAAAACCTCCACCAGTTATATGGGTTATGGATTTAACTTTTACTTCATCTAATAAATCCAAAATTGCCTTAACATATATTTTTGTAGGGGTTATTAAACACTCACCCAAAGTACAGGTAAGATCAGAAAAATATCTTGCTAGTGTTTGCCCATTCACTGTGAAAACTTTTCTTACTAATGAAAAGCCATTTGAATGAACACCACTAGATTTCAATGCAATAAGCATATCTCCAGCCTTCTGTTCATTTGGTTGTATAATTTTATCTTTATCAACAACACCAACAGCAAATCCAGCTAAATCATATTCATCGATAGGATAAAATCCAGGCATTTCTGCTGTTTCTCCTCCAGTTAGCACACAGCCTGATTGTATGCAACCTTCAGCAATTCCAGAAACAATCTCAGCAATCTTTTCTGGATAATTCTTGCCAACAGCAATATAGTCAAGGAAAAATAACGGCTTTGCTCCACAGCATATAATATCGTTTACGCACATTGCAACACAATCTATACCAACTGTATCATGTTTATCAATCATAAACGCTATCTTTAACTTTGTTCCAACACCATCAGTTCCTGAAACTAAGACGGGCTTTTTTAGGCCTGTCATATCTAATTCAAAAAGTCCACCAAACCCACCAATATCTGGAGTTACACCGTTTATCATTGTCCTTGCAATATGTGTTTTCATCAATTCTACTGCCTTGTAACCGGCAGTAACATCAACCCCTGCTGCTTTATAGCTTTCCGAATAGCTTTTCATTTATAATCCTCCATTGATATCTTATATTCATTCAATGCTAAATTTCATAGAAGAATTGTTATTGACCAATCTTCTTTTCAAATTTATCCTTTGGTATTTCTTTTGGCACCTCTATAGGGTATTTACCAGTGAAACAGCCTGAACAAAATGTACAATTCGCCTCTTTAGCAATGCTTAATACACCTTCAACACTTAAATATCCAAGTGTATCAACACCCATATGTTGTGCAATCTCATCTATTTCCATCTTGCATGCGATTAGTTTATCTTTACTATCTATATCAGTCCCAAAATAACATGGATTTGTAAACGGGGGACTTGATATTCTCATATGAACCTCTGTGGCTCCTGCCTCACGAAGTAGATTTACAATTCTTCCACCAGTAGTTCCTCTCACAATGCTATCATCTATAAGTACAACTTTCTTTCCCTTTACTACTTCCTTAACAACATTGAGCTTAATTTTAACTGCATCTGTACGCTGTGCTTGTGTAGGTTGTATAAACGTTCTACCAACATATCTATTTTTTATAAAACCTACTCCGTATGGAATTCCTGATGCATTGGCAAATCCTAATGCTGCATCAAGTCCGCTATCCGGAACTCCGATAACAACATCTGCATCCACTGGATGCTCCTCCCACAAGAACCTTCCTGCTCTTAATCTTGCCTTCTGGACTGTAACGCCTTCCATAATGGAGTCAGGCCTTGCGAAATAAACAAACTCAAATACACATAAGGAAGATTTTTCACCACAATGTGTTTTTATCGAACGTATTCCATTTTCGTCAACTACTACAATTTCTCCAGGCAGTAAGTCTCTTTCAAATTCAGCATCAACGCTATCTAATGCACATGATTCAGAGGCAAATACAATAGATCCATCACTACATTTTCCCATGCATAATGGCTTAAATCCATGTGGGTCTCTTGCGGCAATAAGCTTTTTAGGTGACATAATAACTAGTGAATATGCACCCTTAATTTTATACAAAGCCTGTTCAACAGCTTTTTCTATTGAAGGCTGTATAAGCCTTTGTTCGGTGATTACATAGGAAATTACCTCGGTATCATTTGTGTTGTGGAAAATGCCACCTTTTAACTCATAATGCTCCCTTAATTGCCGTGCATTAATCAAATTACCATTATGTGCAATAGACATAGGTCCTTTAATATGCCTAACTACCAATGGCTGAGCATTTGTACGATTGGGTTTTCCTGTCATTGAATAACGCACATGACCTATTGCAATATTTCCATCACCCAATCTGTCGATATGGGTTTTATCAAATACCTCAGGCACCAAACCTAAATCCTTATGGTACGAGAACACTCCTTTATCATTAACTACAATCCCACAACTTTCCTGCCCCCTATGCTGAAGTGCGTAAAGTGCCCTATATGTTCGCAATGTTACATCTGAATTATCCTTATTATATATTCCAAAAACTCCACATTCTTCACTAACCTTATTCAATACTTTTGGCCTCACTTTAATTAATAATTCTTTATAATTTCGCACTATATTGTATAATTAATCCTTACCTATTCTCCTAAAAGTCTTTTCATAATTTCCTTATATGCACCTTCTTCTCCACCAAGATTACGCCTAAATCTATCCTTATCAAGTTTCTCACCTGTTTTACTATCCCAGAAGCGACAAGTATCAGGGGAAATTTCGTCTGCAAGAACAATTGTCCCATCATTTATTTTACCAAATTCAAGCTTAAAATCAATGAGTTCAATATTTAAATCTTTAAGATAAGCTGTTAATATATCATTAACTTTTAAAGCATATTTTGAAATTAGATCCAATTCCTCTTTTGTACACCATTCCATTGCCATTATATGATATTCATTCACTATAGGGTCGCCTAAATCATCATCCTTATAACAAAATTCCAAGACAGTTTTTCTCATCTTCGTTCCCTCAGGCACACCTATTCTTTTTGTCAAAGAGCCAGCAGCAATATTTCTTACAATAACCTCAAGAGGTACTATAGTAACCTTCTTAACAATTGTTTCTCTATCAGAAATTTCTTTAATAAAATGTGTAGGAATACCTTCCTTTTCAAGCAATCCCATAAGATGATTTGTTACCCTATTATTTATTATCCCCTTATTATTAATAGTACCTTTTTTTTCACCATTAAAAGCGGTCGCATCATCCTTGTAATCAACTATAACACAATCAGGATTATTAGTAGAATACACTTTTTTAGCCTTTCCTTCATACAACTGTTCTGTTTTTTGTAAATTCTCCATTTTATACTCCTCCGAATTTAAAATTAAATTATTTAAATTGATTTATTAGACTTATCCTACTTAAAACTCCTGCTCCTGTAGTTTTTTATCTTTAGCAATAACCTCATCCACCATTGTTTTCTTCATTTTTACAAGTTTTTCTGAAAGGTTTTCATCAGATATAGCAAGCATTTGTACTGCTAAAATAGCTGCATTAGCTGCTCCATCAATTGCTACCGTCGCAACTGGAACACCCTTTGGCATTTGAACAGTAGAAAGCAAAGCATCAAGCCCATCAAGCGTTGATGATTTAATTGGAAGACCTATTATGGGGATTATTGTTTGTGATGCAAGGACACCGCCTAGGTGAGCTGCCTTTCCTGCCGCTGCAATTATCACTCCAAAACCATTTGACACTGCATTTTTAGAAAAATCTGAAGCTTGCTCAGGAGTTCGATGAGCCGACATTACATGAACCTCATATGGAACTTCAAATTTCTTCAATTCAGCAATAGCTTCCTTCACCACAACTAAATCACTATCACTACCCATAATAATCGCTACCTTTTTCATAAAAAACCCTCTTTCATTTTAGATTATTCAACTAGTAATTTGAGTTTTGTCAATACTCTTGATTGCTAACTTTCCATTCCTGTCCTTTATCATACAAATTTCAATTGCATAATTAAGTTTATTTTGAAGACTCCTGTCCAATTCCAATTCTGATTTAAGAATACACTGGAATTTAATCTCTAGCTTATAGCATTTATTCGTGTTTATACCCCCACAAACATCCATATTAATAGCAAGAAGTTTTGATATATCATATCCTTCCATTGATGCATTTTGGATAGCTTGAGAATTACTAGCATCAGGATTTTCTATATCAGCTACAAACAACTGCTCAAAAATAATTTTTGATTGGTCGAATACCTCTTGTAAAAGTTTATGATTAGAGTTGATTTTATATTTATCACCATAAATGGATAATTTAAAGTCATTACTCATAATATTATCTGAGATATCCATTTTCACCAAATCTAACTTTTCACCATCAATCCTCCCCATATACCGAGTTGAATCCTTATAAAGAAATAAAAAGCTATCCTTTACTGCACAGCTATCCCATTCCTCATTAACGTATGGAACAAAATTTCCGTTGAAAACAACAATTTTCTTATTTTCATGTAGGTATCCAAAAATTACTTCACTATTAATTTCCTTAAATTCGCTATATATACATGGGATGAGAATATTGTCTTGGTTATCAATAATTCCTGAATAATAATTATTACTAATATTTTTTAAAACTATCATTTTTCCTGAACTTGTAAAGGTAATATCATTCCATACAGGTTCAATTATTATCCTATCATTATTATCTATAACACCATATAGGTTTTCACTATTACTAAATACTGTATAATTGTCATAAGTAATACTAGTAACTGATTGTATATCTGGTGTTGCAGTGATAGTAAAACCCTTATAATTTCCTGATAAATTAAACCTTGTAACTGCAATAGCAAGTCCAATTGAAAGAATAAAGAGAATAGATATTAAAAGTCTTGTTTTATTGTTCAAAATACCCACACCCCTTATATTTTATTAACTACTTTGAATTTCAATAATTAGAAATTCCTCGAATCTGCTCCTATCATATTCATAAATAATTTATTTTTTTGAAGTGCAAGGAAAATGGGCATCCCTAAAAAGGTTACAACAATAAATTCACCAATCGCCACAGATAAAATTGATATTAGTATAGGTAAGTCATAGAATAAATTTAATTCTAGCCCCACTATTATACCATTAAAAATAGTAGGAAAAAATGATGCAAGCCATAATTTATTGCTTCTATAAATTAAAATAGTGGAGATTAGCGTTGCTAGAGTTCCGAAAGGAACATCTATTATGGCAAACGGACTAAAAATATTAGCAATGGCACATCCAAGTGTGAGCGATATACAATAATCGAATTTATAAAAGCACATTAGCATCAATATTTCTGAAAATCTAAACTGTATTGCACCATATGAAAGTGGCTCAATCGCAACTGTTAGCACTACATAAATTGCGGCAACCACAGATATTTTTACTAACCTAGCATTTGATAATCTTTTCATATAAACATCCCCTGTTTTTTACTTAGGCTGGTTATCAAGGAACAGCCCTTTATTTTAAATATTTAAGCCTTTTTAATATCACAACTATTTAATGCCATCTTCTGTTTCTCTTACAAGATAAATAGGTCTGTTTTTAGATTCAAGATAAGCCTTAGATAAATACTGCCCTAAAACTCCAATACAAAGCATTTGGAGTCCACCTATTAACAATATTGTGCTAATAATCATTGGGACGTCTAAATCATTACCTGCAATAGCAGACATAATTAATGACACAATAAATATTATGACAGCAAAAATGCATGATAAAATACCCAAAAACGTTGAAATTGCTAATGGGAAAGTTGAAAATGCACAGATGCCATCTATGGAATATAAGAATAAATTCCAGAACGACCATGCCGTTGTTCCAGCTGCACGTTCTACATTTTCATATTCAATATATTTTACTTTATATCCTACCCAACTGAAAATGCCTTTAGAAAATCTATTATATTCCTTCATCTCTAATATTGAATTTACCATTTGCCTTGTCATAAATCGAAAATCCTGTGCCCCATCAACTATTTCTGTTTGTGAAATTTTATTCATTATTTTATAAAATGTCCTTGCAAACCATGAACGAATCCCTGATTCACCTTTTCTACTAATTCTTCTTGTTGTTGCACAATCAAATTCTCCGTCCTTAACATATTCATACATTTGAGGGATGAAATCTGGAGGATGTTGCAAATCAGCATCCATAACAACAACATAGTCGCCCTTTGCATTTTCTAATCCTGCAAACATTGCCGATTCCTTGCCGAAATTTCTAGAAAAAGAGATATATCGCACCCTCTTATCTGCTTTAGAAAGTTCCCTTAGCTTTAATAAAGTTTTATCCTTCGAACCATCATCTATAAATAAGAGTTCAAATTCCAAATCATTATATTTCTCTTTCATGCTTGACATAATCTCACACATTTTGTCATAAAAAAGAGGGAGGACTTCTTCTTCATTGTAACAAGGAACAACTGCACTTATTAACATTACCTTTATACCTCCTTAATCACACTGATACTATTATATAGTACTACATAATTCAATTTTTTGCAAGAGTATTTATCATAATTTATAAAAAAGATTCAAAGTATTAATTAGACAATATCTATCAAAATCATAATGTATAATAAATTATACTCAATAAATTGACAATTTAATTGTTTAATTGTATAATTATTATATGTTTTGCGACTCTTAATTTAAAATCATCTACTGCATTTAATGTATTTATCATAAATACTCTATTATACGATATAATATATACATATGCAAATATTAATATATTTAAAAGGAATATAATATGAATATAGAAAGTTTTAACAATAAAAAAAGATTTTGTTTTCTTATGTGCGCAATTTCAGGTGCATTGCTTTCATTAAGTTTTATGTATGAATCATTATTTTGGTTAGTTTTCTTTGGGGTTATACCTCTTTTTTTTGTATTCTTAAACAATAATAGCCTTAATAAGCGTCGCACAATATCATTTATGATGACCTTTTCCTTATTTTTTTATGGAGCTATATTATACTGGATGTATTCATTATCACCATATATAAACCAAAATAAAATTAAATCATTATTAATACTAACGCTTTCCATTATATTTATTGTGCTAATAATGGGGTTTTATTGGAGTCTTTCTTGTTTTTGTTACCATAAAATTAAACGTAATAATGCCCTTGACGTAGTAATATTTTCTCTGCTTTTCATATTTGGAGAATGGTTGCAGGGGATATTCTATCCACTTGCTTTTCCTTGGGCACGTTTAGCAAATATCGCTACTCCCCTCACCTATTTTATTCAATCTGCAAGCCTATTCGGCTCATTATTTATCTCATTTTTAATCCTTATAAT
>JAAYSW010000172.1 GCA_012523875.1 Clostridiales bacterium | reverse complement strand
GGACCCCTACCCTTATCAAGCCTAGCCTCAATTACTGTTCCTCTTGCCTGTCTGTCAGGATTAGCTTTAAGCTCTTGCATTTCAGCAATTAATAGAACATTCTCAAGCAATTCATCAATACCAAAGCCTGTTTTTGCAGATACTGGTACACAAATAGTATCTCCGCCCCATTCTTCTATTACAAGACCATGTTCTGTAAGCTCCTGTTTGATTTTATCAGGATTAGCAGTTTCCTTATCCATCTTATTTATCGCAACAATTATAGCTACTCCCGCAGCTCTTGCGTGGTTAATCGCCTCAATTGTCTGCGGCATAATACCATCATCAGCAGCAACAACAAGTATTGCAATATCCGTAATTGATGCTCCCCTAGCCCTCATTGATGTAAATGCCTCATGTCCAGGAGTATCAAGGAATGTAATTTTCTTATCATTAAGCGAAACTCTATAAGCACCTATATGTTGTGTAATTCCACCAGCCTCAGATGCGGTAACCTCTGCATTTCTAATTCTATCAAGCAGTGAAGTTTTACCATGGTCAACGTGTCCCATTACTACAACAACAGGATCTCTCTCAACCAAATTAGCTGTATCATCCTCTTCCTCATTGATAAGACGCTCCTCGATGGTAACGATAATTTCCTTTTCAACCTTTGCACCTAGCTCCTCAGCTACTAAGCAAGCTGTATCAAAATCAATTTCCTCACTTATTGATGCCATAATATCTAAGCCCATCAATTTTTTTATTACCTGTGCAGCAGTAACCTTTAGCCTAGAAGCCAATTCTCCCACAATAATTGAATCAGGAATTTTAACTTTAAGCTGTTGTTTTCTCGCACGCTCGAGTTCTAATCTGCGCAACTTTTCGGCCTCTGTTTCCTTCCTACTAGAATAATTTTGTTTATTTCGTTGACCAGCCCTTTGGTTAAGCCTCTTCTTTTTAGTATAATTATCCTTACCACGCCTTGGGTGTGCAGTTGTAGCTATCTTCTCATAACGTTCATTATATTTATCCAGTTCAACATAGGAACCCCTTGTATCAACTGTTCTTGATTTCTCAACAACAGTTTCTCCCGCTAAATTTGCATTAAGCTTCGTTTTCACTTTTGGGCTTGCTGGTTTAGCTGTACTTGCACTAGCCACCTTCTGTTTGCTCTTACTGCTCTTGCTGCCACTTTCCTTCGTCTTTTGTTTAACATTCTCAAATTTAGATACATCACTTGCCTTATTATCTGTTTTAACAGGCTTTGGAGCATTTCCTTTTGGCTGTTCCTTTTTTTCAGCTGCAATTGTTTTTGGTGCTGATTTTTCTCTCACCTTTTCAGCAACCTTTGCAGTCTTTTTGCTTTCAGGCTCGTCTTTCCTTTGGTTTCTAGTTGCAAAATATTTATCAAAATTTGAAACCTCATTATCCTGACTATATTTATCTAATATATAATCCAACTCCTCTTTAGTTAAGGTTGATGTAGGTTTTCTATTATTTTCATCATATTTAAATAAAACATCAATCAACTCTTGATTATCGACATTTAAATCCTTAGATAGCTCACTTATCTTAATTTTTATTGCCATAAGCTAAACCTCCAATATCTCTATATTAATTATCTATATAAACGCAAGTCAAACTCATTATATTCAGGCTATAGATTTCCTGTAGCCTCAAAGCTTAACTCAACGATACGATTTTTAAATCCCTCATCATTAACAGCCATAATTGCTGTTTTCTTTCTAAATAAACTTATGAATACATCCATATCGCAGTTAATTTTAATAATTTGTATGTTCTTTTTCCCGCAATAAAACTGGGCTTCTTTTAAGGTTTTAGGCGATATATCCCTTGTAACAAGCACACAATCAGCCTCCCCACCAAGCACCGCATCTTTCACAGCATCAAATCCTAGAATCAGCTTTCCTGCTTTTCTACAAACAGTTAGGAGACTAATTATTTTATCTTGACAATTCATTTTCCATCTCCTCATAAACCTCATTGCTTATCATACAGGAAAACGCTCTTTCGAAACTCCTTGCTTTTCGTGCCTTATTAAAGCAAGCTATGTTTTTACAGATATAAGCCCCCCTACCTGGTTTCTTTCCTGTGAAATCAAGTGAAACCTCCCCCACAGGTGATTTTACTGCCCTTATCATTTCAAATTTTGGCTTCATTTCATTGCAGCCACAGCACATACGCATAGGTATCTTTTTTACACGCATAGCAACCTCCCGTTGTACTTATATTTTATCAGCCACTTCCTATAAAGATTCTTCCTTAAAGTTGTCGTCAACCTCAACCTCAGGCCTAATATCAATCTTATAACCAGTAAGTTTTGCTGCTAGCTTTGCATTCTGCCCCCTATTTCCGATAGCCAAAGATAGTTGACCATTAGGTACAATAACTGCACATGTTCTTAACTCATCATCTATAACTTCAACACTAATTACCTCAGCAGGAGCAAGAGCTTTTGCGATGAAAGTAGCAGGGTCTTCACTATAATTAATTATATCAATCTTTTCTCCATTAAGTTCATCAACAATAGCAGAAATTCTTGAACGCTTTGGTCCTATGCAAGCACCAACAGCATCTACATTTTCATTATTCGACCAAACTGCAATCTTAGTTCTTGCACCCGCCTCCCTTGAAATGGACTTTATCTCAACTGTACCATCATATATTTCAGGTATTTCCATCTCAAACAAGCGTTTAACTAAATCCCTATGGGTTCTTGAAATTTTTATAATAGGCTTTTTCTGTTTATTCACAATGCCAGTAACATAAACTTTTATTTTTTGCCCCTCTCTCAAAACCTCACCTGGAATTTGTTCGTTTCGGAACAAGTAAAGTTCCGTTTTATCATAGAGAATAGTTACAGTCCCTGTATTATTATCAACTTGGGTAATCGTTGCTGTTATACACTCATTCTCTTTACCTTGAAATTGATTAAGCAAATTCTCACGGCTTATTTCCCTCAAATCACCTTTAATTGATTGCTTTGCTGATTGTGCAGCAGTACGCCCAAACTGTGCTGTATCAAGTTTTACTTCAAGCAATCCTCCAACCACAGCATGTGGGTCTATGTTCTTAGCCTCATCTATGTGTATCTCGCTTTCATCAATCGGTATATCATCAACAATTTCTTTTATTAAACTCATCTCAAATGTTTTTGTTTCCGGTTCAATAGTTATATTATATCTTTCACAATAGGGATATGCCTTTTTTATAGCCTTTGTAAGTGCCGATTTAACCTTATCCACAAGGACTTCAACACTCACTCCATTCTCCTTGCCCAACATCTCAAGTGCCTCAAAAAAACCCTTATTCATCTTCGTTAATTCCTCCAATATTCTGTGTTCTGCACAGGACAATATTACTATTCATAATCTTCAAAAAGTCTTACAAAAGCGATATCTTCAAAATCTATTTTAACTTCTTTTTCTGCTGTTAAAACAGTGATTGAATCCTTATTAAATGCTTTAAGCTTGCAAATCATTTCTTTTTCCTCTTCTACACTACGAATAAGCCTTACCTGCACCTCACTGCCGATAAAAGCTTCAAAATGTTCTTCTTTTAATAACTTGCGTCCCAAGCCAGCAGAACCGACTTCAAGTACATAACTTTGAGGAATAGGGTCTTTCTTATCAAGCATTTTGTCCAATGGTCTAGTCATAGCTTCACAATCCTCAATGGAAACCCCATCCTCCTTCTCTATATACACACGCAAATACCACATAGCCCCTTCTTTTTCAAAGCACACATCCCAAATCTGCACTCCGATTTCCTCAGCAATAGGCTTAGACATATCATAAACCAATTGTTCAGTATTCCCAAACTTTTTTAATTTCATACATTCGCTCCATTCACGATAATTACATTTATAGAACTCAATATTAAGTTCTATATACAAAAGAAAGACCGGAAAATTCCAGTCTTTCAGCTTAAACTATCATACTATTACAAATTATATCACAAGCAATAATAAAAATCAAGTGTTTAAACAAAAAAATTGAAAAGATATTTCAAGTGTTATCCATGAAGTTTTCAAGCTATTCCATAGACCTTGCATTAGCAAGCATAAGCTTTATGCGATTCTCCTGATTAACCTTTGTAGCCCCTGGGTCATAATCTATCGCAACAATATTTGCATCAGGATAAGCATTCTTTATGGTCCTTGACATTCCTTTAGCAACAATATGATTTGGTAAGCATCCAAAAGGTTGTGCACAAATTATATTTTGTGTTCCTGTTTCAGCAAGCACAGCCATTCCTGCCGTGATAAGCCAACCTTCGCCCATGCTCACTCCCTGATGTATGAACTTATCCGCTGCATTCCTAAGGTCTTCAAAGTCATGCATAGGCTCAAAGATTCCATGTGCCTTAATAATCTTTATCATCTTTTTTTGTTCCGAATATATCAAATTATACCCAATTTTATAGAAAATACTATTTTTATTCATACACCCATATAACTTGCTATTAACTACTGCTGTTATTGCACAGTATAGTATGAATTCTAGAAGTGGCGGAACAACAGGCTCGCATCCCTCAGATATCAAAAACTCCTCAAGATGATTATTTGCAAGCGGTGAGTATTTAACATATATCTCTCCGACAATCCCCACCTTAATCTTTTTCTCACTACTTCTTTCAATTTTAGCAAAATCTTCAAGGATAGCTTTATATGTTTTCGTTGTTGAAAGGGAAGTCCTCTCCTCAAAATGATTACCCAACTTTTTCTGCCATTTAGAAAGAGTCTCATCAGTTTTGTTTTTCACCAATTCATAGGGCTTGCACTGGTTATAGAGCAACATTAGCAAATCACCGTACTGAACTGCTTTTAGAAGTTGGATAAACATTGGTGCAGTTATTTCAAAACTTCCTTGCTTTTCAAGCCCGCTGAAATTTAGTGAAATAACGGGTACTTGTGGGAAATGATTTTTCAGTGCTTTTCGCAAGAGATGGATATAATTTGATGCTCTGCACCCACCACCTGTTTGGGTTATCATGAGAGCTGTTGTATCTGGGTTATACCTACCACTTTTGAGGGCTTCTAGGAATTGCCCGATTACAAGCAAAGCAGGATAACAAGTATCATTATGAACATTTTTCAATCCTTCGTCAACGACTTCTCGGCTAGAAGTTTGCAATAATTCAAATTTATAGCCCTTTTGCCTGAACACACTTATAATGAGGTTGAAGTGTATTGGGAGCATATCGGGGACAAGGATTGTATGTGTCTTTTTCATTTCTGGTGTAAATATTGGATAATCCCTCAAAATTCTAGTTCCTTTCTATATAAATACATTTTTATTTTAATATTATTTAGCTTTAGAGTCTATTTTTAATTTCGCTCTTGCCCTTAAT
>JAAYSW010000171.1 GCA_012523875.1 Clostridiales bacterium | reverse complement strand
CTTATTCAGTATATCATAACTCATTACCTTTTGTCAATACCTTTTTGAAATTTATTTTTAATTCGATAAATCCCATCAGCTACAACCAGTACCGTCAAAACCTCTACGTCTTATTCAACAGGCTTTTAAAGGCTCCTCTCCTCTCGCCCCTATTTTAGCGACTTATTTATATTATCACTTTTTCTTACCTTTGTCAAGCGTTTTATGGGGTTTATTTTATTTTTCTAATTTTTTCAACAAAAAATGAAGAGCAGCCAAATGACCGCCCTTAAAACATACTATATAATATATTATTATTTTTTTCCCATAAGCATAACCATAACTGCTTTCTGTGCATGGAGGCGATTTTCAGCCTCTTCAAAAATTTCATCTGCATGTTCCTCTAAAACTTTTGTTGAAATTTCCTCCTCCCTATGTGCAGGTAAGCAATGTAAAACTATAGCATCTGATTTAGCGAGCGACATAATATTATCATTAATCTGATAACCTTTAAAGGCTTCCTTCCTTACTTTCACTTCATCTTCCATTCCCATTGATGCCCATACATCAGTAATAACAGCATCTGCATTCTTTGCAGCAACTTCTGATTCCTCAGTTAATGTAAAACAGTCATAGTCCTTGGCAAATTCTAAAACGGATTCATGTGGCTGGTATCCCTTAGGGCAAGCAACTGAAACTTCCATCCCTACCTTTAATCCACCTACAATAAGTGAATTAGCCATATTATTCCCATCGCCTATATAGCACATTTTTAATCCATCAAAACTTCCCTTATATTCACGAATAGTCATGAGGTCGGCGAGAACTTGACATGGATGGGAAAAGTCAGTAAGCCCATTTATAACAGGTATATCACCGAATTCCGCCAAATCCTCAACTTCCTGTTGATCAAATGTTCTAATCATAATACCATCGATATAACGTGAAAGAACCCTAGCTGTATCCTGAACCGGCTCCCCCCTACCGATTTGCAACTCACTTGCGGATAAAAATAATGGATACCCTCCTAATTGATACATACCCGTCTCAAAAGAAACCCTAGTACGAGTTGATGCTTTTTGAAATATCATACCAAGCGATTTCCCCTTCAAATGCTTATGTGGTATTCCATGTTTTAATTCATATTTTAATTGATCAGCAAGGTTAAGAATATCTATAATATTCTCATTACTCAGATCCATCATCTTTAGTAAATGTTTCATATTTCCTCCAAATATTTATTTTAGGTGTAGTTTAATTTTCCTGATAAAAGGTTAATTCAACCGCTAAAGCAAATAAGGGCATAACATCGTCATATCGTTTACCTTCAATTTCAAACTCAATCTGCCTATCACCACTTAATAATTCCAAGACCTTTAGGTCTCCTATTTTATCTTCCTTAGAAAATATATCGAAATCAATCCTATCAATACTTTTTATAATATATTTCCTATCTTCGCCAGTAACTTCAATGGTCGGTTCCAAGAACATAGATTTGCAAACAATATCTAAAATCACCTTTTCATTTAAGTAAACCTTAAATGATGGTCTTTTCCCTCCAACATTAGGTTGAAGCACATAAAGAACATAACCATTCTTATCCATCAGTGTATATCTAGTCGTGCCGAATCTTCTTCTCCTTATTGTGTAGACTGTTCTTTCCCTATCATTTAAGACAGGAAACTTACTTCCTTTAGGCACCATAGTCAGCTTCAACTTAATCACCTCACGAACTCCTAATTTTTATATTATAAATAGCCCTATATATAATTTATAATATATTAGCCAAAATTGCAAGTCCTTTTT
>JAAYSW010000170.1 GCA_012523875.1 Clostridiales bacterium | reverse complement strand
GTTGTACCAGATGTATATTGCATATTACAAACATCATGCTTATGAATGCCTTTAGATATCTTTTCAACCTCACTTAGAGGAATTTTCTCACCTGCCCCAATAGCTTCATCCCATGTAAAGCAACCATTTTGTTTACTATCACAGGTAATAATGTTTTTTAATATTGGTAGACGTTTTGAATTTAGCTCACCCGGTTTGCTAGTTTCAAGTTCAGGACAAATTTCCTTCATTATCTCAATATAATTTGAATCTTTATATCCATCAATCATTACGAGTGTATGAGTATCCGACTGTCTTAGCAAATACTCAGCCTCATGGATTTTATAGGAGGTATTAACAGTAACAAGTATCGCACCTATTTTCGTTGTTGCCCAAAATGTAATAAACCACTGCGGAACATTTGTTGCCCAAATTGCAACATGATCACCCTTTTTAACTCCCATTGCGAGTAAAGAGCGAGCGAAATCGTTAACATCATCACGAAATTGACTATATGTTCTTGTATAATCTAGTTCTATATATTTGAACGCATATTGATTAGGAAACTCCTTACAGACCCTATCGAGAACTTCTGGAAAAGTGCAATCAATAAGCATTTCTTTTTTCCAAATGTATTTACCTGTTTTGGTCTTATTATCCTGTAAGTTACTATCTTCTGGGCATCCCTCACAATTATCAGCTTTATAAACAGACATATAATTAGCAAACTGAGGGAAAACAATACCTGCATCGCTTAAATGATTAGCCCATCTCTTAACCCATTCTAGTGAAACATAACCGCTGTAATTGATTTTCTTAAGGTTGGCAAGCATATTCTTTATAGGTAAGTCCCCCTCACCCATTAGGCGATAATCAGCTTGTCCATCAACCATAACGCTATCTTTGACGTGAACATATTTTATATAGCCACCCAAGTTTTCAACGGTTTGTTCTGGTGTTTCATCACCATAACGATAGGGATGATGGATATCCCATAGGGCAGCAACATAATTACTTCCCACCATATCTAATAACTTTTTTAAACGCTTCGTATTTGTATAAACACCATTAGTTTCAACAAGTAGGGTTACATTATGATTTTCAGCAATAACAGACAACTCTTTTAAAAGATTAGATATATAGTCATCATCAACCTCACCGTTTGGTTGTGGATTCAAATCAGCAAGAATACGGATATATGGAGTATCAAGCTTTTGAGCGAGCATTGCATATTGTGTAACCTCAAATATAACACTTTCGTATTCGTTTTTGAACTTTAGGCAACACCCAGAGGAAAGACAAGGTATTTCTAACCCTAATTCTTTAAGTTTTTGTTTAGTTTTAGGAAGCTGGTCCTTAGTAAAAGGACGAGCTGTAACTGCAAAAATATCATCGCCTAAGCCACGAATTTCTATTCCATCAAAATTTAAATCTTTTGCCATAGAATAAATATCAGTCCATGAAAAATCAGGACAACCAAGTGTAGAAAAGCTTAATTTCATCATTATAAACCCCTTTACCTCTTTATAGTCTTAAAATTAATTATAAAAATCATTATACCACAAGAGAAGTAAATATGCAATAATTTTAGTAAATTAAAATTTATCCGACAAAAATCAAGGTATTGAATTGTCATTACCTTGATTTAAGGTTTTTCCTGTATAATGGAATATAAATCACTTTTCTTAAATCCTGTTTCCTTTGCAATTGTCTTACACGCATCGGTTGTCTTTATTCCTTGCTCTACAAGTCTATAAACCTTATCTACGGCATCTTCAATTGTAATCACCTCAGTAGCTATTTGCCTCGCACCCTCAATAACAAGCACATATTCACCTTTAGGTGTTTTATTTTCATAATAGGCAATCGCACCTGAAAATGTAGTTCGTATAACCTCCTCGTAAATCTTAGTTAGCTCCCTACAGAGAGAAATCTGCCTATCGCCGAAGTATTCAAGCATATCTTTTAGAGTAGGAATAAGTTTATGCGGAGCCTCATAAAAAATAAGCGTATGGGTATCATTAGCAACGCTTTTAAGATGCTCAAAGCGTTGTTTTTTTGTAACAGATAAAAAACCTTCAAATGCAAACCTTGAAGTATTAAGACCCGAAATTGCAAGAGCCGATACAACAGCACTTGCACCGGGCACAACTTTTACGATGATATTATTTTCATAGCATAACTTAACTAAAACTTCGCCTGGATCGGAAATGCAAGGCATACCTGCGTCCGTTACGATAGCACAGCTTTCATCATTTAATATACGCTTAATTATGCCTTCAGCACATTCCTTTGTGCTATGTTCATGATAGCTAATAATTTGTTTTTTAATCTCATATTTATTTAATAATTTTACTGTAAGTCTTGTATCCTCAGCAGCTATAAAATCCACCTCTTTAAGCGTATCTAATGCACGAAGCGTGATATCACCTAAATTACCAATGGGTGTCCCTACAACATATAAATAACCAGCCATTATTCCCTCATTCCATAAATCTTATTTAATTCTTCTGAATAACCATTTTCACCTTGTGTATAAAATTGAGGCTCAACCTTCATAAATGGTTTTGAACCCTTTTTACCTTCAATTAAAAAAAGCCAAGCAGGTGAATCAGGGTTTTTACATACAAATCGCAGTCGCTTTGGCTCAATATCATTTTGCTTCATTGCAAATATAACATCTCCAAGCCTTTCAGGACGATTGCAAATACATAACCTTCCACCATATTTTAGAAGCCTACTAGATGCCTTACATACATCATTTATATCGCAAAGGATTTCATGTCTAGCGATACGTTGTGCTGTCATTTCACTTTCGATTCCAGCATTATAAGCCTTATAGGGTGGATTGCAGGTAACAAGGCTGAATTGTCCTACTGATGCACCATTCCATAAGTCTTTTAAGTCTGCACAAATTGGTTCAATATAATCAATTTTGTTTTTATTAAGGCTTAAACTAAGTTGTTCAATTGCTTGTTTTTGAATATCAATAGCATAAATTTTTTTAGGCGGGTGATGCCTTGCCATTAATAGTGGTATTATTCCGCAACCAGTTCCTAAATCACAAACTAAATCATTTTTTTTATACTGTGTAAAATATGTAAGGAGAAATGCATCAGTACCAAATCTATGTTCTTCACTAATACATATCTCAATTTTATCAGAAAGCCGTTCAAATCTAAAATTATCCATGAAACACTCCTTTGTTTATCCCACTAGCCCTTAGCAAAACTCATAAATCTATATTTGGTATAATTAAGTTGTATAAAGACATACAAAAGAGCTGGGCTATTATTCACCATTAGAAAATTATACTCTCTGAGAACTGAAATTAAACGTTGCAAGCCTAGTTTTAAGAAAACAGAACAAGAATATCTTAGGGTTTATGGCATAGATGCTATTATCATTAATCCAGACTTTATTCATTACTTTATTGATGTTTTACTCAGTTCTTTACTGCTCAAAATAAACTTTATGCCAAACTAAGAACATTAACACTGTCCAAATTTTTCGGCTATTATCCTTAGCACCTGTCTTATGTTCGTCAAGTAATTTCATTAGAATATCAGTATTAAAATACTTTTCAGCTGTTTCACTCACAAAATATTCTTTAACAATATTATAGTATTTATCTTCCTTAAGCCAAACTCTTATTGGGACAGGGAAGCCAAGTTTTTTCTTGTTAGCTGTTTGAGGGGGGGTGCTTTTCTTTGCAGCAAGTCGCATAGCATATTTTGTGTTTTCTTTATGAACCCTAAATTTTGTTGGAATTTTCAATGCAACGGATAAAACTTCCTTGTCAAGGAAAGGAACTCTTAATTCAATTGAGTTTGCCATACTCATCCTATCAGCCTTTAGTAAGATGTCCCCAGTCATCCAAAGGTGTAAGTCAAGATACTGCATTTTTGTAACATCGTCATTTTCCTTAACTAAATCATAAAAGGGTTTAGTTATCTCCATTGGGTTAGGTGCATTTGTTTTTATTTTAAGTAGTTTTTTTCGCTCCTCCACAGTGAATATATATGCATTCCCAATAAAACGTTCTTCTAGGTCCATGCCTTTTCTGACTAGGAAGTTTACCCCTCTTTTAGCAGGAAGCTTTGATGCTATAGAACCTATGCCTCGCCTTATTGGACGTGGTATCTTGCTATATACTGGACTACCACTAGGTTCTTTATACACATTATATCCACCAAAAATCTCGTCGGCACCCTCGCCAGATAGCACAACCTTTACCTTTTCTGATGCAATATTGCAAACAAAATAAAGAGCAACTGCAGCAGGATCAGCAAGTGGTTCATCCATATGGTATTGAATCTTTGGGAGTATGCCCCAATATTCCTCTGGGGTAACAACCTTACTATGATTTTCCTTATTAATATATTTAGAAAACTCTTTTGCCCATCCTATTTCATTATATTTTTCATCTTCACCAAAACCAACAGTAAAGGTTTTATCAACATTTGCAACAGCTGCAACATAGCTTGAGTCGACGCCGCTTGATAAAAAGCTCGCAACCTCAGCATCACCAATTTTATGTGCCTTAACAGAATTATTAAAAACACTAGAAATTTCTTCTACCCATTCTTCAAGTGTTGGCTTATCATCAGCTTTAAATTTAACCTCCCAGTAGCGTTTCGCTGTGAAGTTACCCTCTTTATAAATAAAATAATGTGCAGCTGGTAGCTTATATACATTTTTAAAAAATGTTTCATTGGTAGGGGAGTATTGGAAGGTTAGATAATTCTCTAAAGCAGTTTCATTTAATTCCTTATTAAAATGCGGGTGTGGCAGAAAGGATTTTATTTCTGAACCAAAGATGAAAGTTTTATCCATCATAGCATAATAAAGTGGCTTTATACCAAAAGGGTCCCTCACACCAAAGAGTTCTTTTTTATTAGCATCCCAAATAACAAAAGAGAACATACCCCTAAGCATATTTAAAATATCCACACCATATTCTTCATATCCATGTAAGATTAATTCTGAATCGCTATCGGTTTTAAAGCTATGCCCAGCATCCATAAGCTTTTGTCGTACATCCTTGTAATTATATATTTTACCATTGAATGCTATAGTCTTATTTTTTTCCTTGTTTTGAATTGGTTGACAATCTTGTTTGAGGTTGGTTACATTTAACTTACAAAAACCAAGTGCAACACCCTCATCAATAAATTTCCATTCTGAATCAGGACCTCTATGCTTTATTTTTTCCATCATTTCACCGATTACTAGATTAGAATTATTTATAAAGTTAGTAAAACCAACATATCCACTCATACAAACTCCTCCAAATAAATAATATATATATTTCTTTATTAGTAAATTATATTCAAAAAATATAAAAATACGCTAAAACAATCTTATAATATTATATAATAAAACACTAGAAATTGCAATAAAAAAATTACAATATGAAAAATTATATATATAAATATATTGCTATTGCAAAAACATATGAAATAATGTATAATATTAATAAAATAAATGGATTTATTGTATGGATTCAATGTACATTTAGTAACAAATTTAAGGAGAATAATGATGTCGAAAAAATTCAGACATGAACTTGGTAAACAAAGAAATAGACCAGCTGTAAGATTTAGATTTTCCATGGTTATTTTTATATTTATTATTACTTTGGGCTCTTTTTTTGTTATGCATATGTTTGACGCAAATATTAATGATGATGATTTTATTAGAAACCTCTATAATAATAGTAATTCAGGAGAAAATAGTGATGGAAAATCAAGTTATGATACAGTTAGTGAAAACACAATACAAATAATTAATCCCGTACCTCAATCAACCAATGTAAAAGGCAAGGAATATTGGAAGGATTGTGCTTTAGTTGGTGATTTAACCATGTTAAAAATAGCCAATGCAGATACGGAAGCTATACCTAAGGAAAATGTTTTTGCAGCTTCAAATATTAATATTGAAAATATAAATAATACAAAGATTAGCTATCTTAACGGAAATGAGACTATAGTAAATTTATTAAAAAATTCTGAATATGAATATAAATATATTTATATTATGCTTGGCGATGATGGTATAGAAACTCTTACTATTGAACAAATGGTGGAAAGTTATTCAGATTTTATTCGAGAAATAAAAGCTTCTGTTCCGAACTCAAAGATTTATATTATGTCAATCCCTCCAGTTACTGAAAAAAGAGAGCAAATGCAGACTAATGGTGTTTCAAATTTAAAGATTGACCAATTCAATTCAGAACTATTGGTGCTTGCCAATAGTGAATCTGTATATTTTGTTGATGTTAACACAACTTTAAAAGGCAATGGCGGTAAATTGCCAAATGCATTTACGGAGAATGATAATATAACTTTAAAATCCTCATCTTATAAATTAATACATGATTATATTTTAACACATACTGTTGATTGATTTAGCGGGATGTTTTAAGTTTAGGCTATGAATTTTTGTGTTTGCATTGATGTGCATATTTATTCTAAAACTATTTTATAATAATTTTCTTACTATTTATTTTACTGAAAAGCATATAAAATGCTAACTTTCATATCATAGCCAACCACTATATATTGTGGTTGGCTATGAATCTTGGGGTTTTATTCCATTGTGTGTAAAAAAATGAACTTTACTATATATAATTAGCATTTTCTAAGTTTTAACCATAAATTAAATATAAAACAGCATAAAAATCTATCTATATTTTTTTCTTGCTAGCCTTGACAATAACTATACGATGTTATATACTAATAAATAGTTTACTTTAAACCACAATATATAGTACCTGATTGGAGGGTCAAAGATATGATAACACAAATATTGAAAAGGGATGGACGTAAAGTTCCTTTTAATATCGAAAAAATTGCAAATGCTATTTTTAAAGCAGCCCAATCCGTAGGTGGCACAAACTACGATGAATCGATGGGTATAGCTATTTCTGTATGTAAATTGGCCGAGGAGAAATACGATGTTGAAATTCCAACTGTTGAAGAAATTCAAGACATTGTAGAAAAAGTCCTTATAGAAAATGGACATGCTAAAACTGCAAAAGCTTATATTTTATATCGATACGAAAGAACCCGCTCAAGAGAAATGAACACTAATCTTATGAGAGTTCTTACAGATTTAACATTTAAATCTGCAAAGGATAGTGATATTAAGCGTGAGAATGCTAATATAGACGGGGATACTGCTATGGGCACAATGCTGAAATACGGTTCAGTAAGTGCAAAAGAATTTTATGAGATGTATGTTTTAGAACCTAGGCATGCTAAAGCACATTCAGAAGGGGATATACATATCCATGATTTAGATTTTCTTACATTAACGACCACTTGCTGCCAGATAGATTTAGTTAATCTTTTTAAAAATGGTTTTTCTACAGGACATGGTTTCCTAAGAGAGCCTAACGAAATTGCAAGTTATTCTGCATTAGCTTGCATTGCAATTCAATCTAACCAAAATGACCAACATGGTGGACAAAGCATCCCAAATTTTGATTATGCTATGTCAGATGGTGTGAAAAAAACATATATAAGGCGATACATACAAAATATTGCAAGGTGCTTGAACTTATTTGCTTCAGTGGAAGAATATGACGATGTTGCTAAGAATATTTCTGATGAGATTTTTAAGGAAACAGGATTACGTCCTATCCTTTCAAATAAAAACGGTTATCAAAAGCATGAAATAGGAAAGTTGCTTAAATATACTGATGAAGAAACTGCAAAAAAAATGCAAGAATTCGCTTTAAAAGCTGCTTTTAAAGAAACTAACCGTGCAACATATCAAGCTATGGAGGCATTAATTCACAATCTGAACACAATGAATAGTAGGGCAGGGGCTCAAACACCTTTTAGCTCAATTAATTATGGAACTGATACAAGTCCAGAAGGTCAAATGGTGATAGAAAACATACTTTTAGCTAATGAGGCAGGTTTAGGAAATGGTGAAACACCCATTTTTCCAATACATATTTTTAAGGTTAAAGAGGGGATAAATTATAATCCTGAAGATCCGAACTATCACTTATTGAAGCTTGCTTGCCGAGTTTCAGCAAAACGACTATTCCCAAACTTCTCCTTCATTGATGCCCCATTCAATCTTCCGTATTATAAAAAAGGCGACTATAACACAGAGGTTGCATATATGGGATGCAGAACTCGTGTTATGGGAAATGAGTATGACCCAACAAGAGAAATTGTGTGTGGCAGAGGAAATCTCAGCTTCACTTCTATAAATTTGCCAAGACTTGCGATTAAGGCAGATCATAATATTGGAGCATTTTTCGATAGCCTTGATGAAATGATGGAGCTTTGTATTAGTCAGCTTATGCATAGATTTAGAATTCAGGCAAGTAAAAAGGTTAGAAACTATCCATTTTTAATGGGGCAAGGTATATGGATTGATTCTGAAAAACTAAGTGCTGATGATAGTATTGAGGAAATTTTAAAGCATGGAACCCTATCAGTAGGGTTTATAGGTCTTGCTGAAACATTGAAGGCACTTATAGGTGTGCACCATGGGGAAAGTGAGGAAGCACGAGAACTAGGTTTAGAGATTGTAACAAAGATGCGTGAGAGGCTAGATGAGGAGTCAAAACGAACAGGTATGAATTTTAGTTTACTTGCAACCCCAGCTGAAGGTTTATCAGGTAGATTTGTTAGAATGGATGCAGAACGCTTTGGGGTCATAGAAGGTGTTACAGATAGGGATTATTACTCCAATTCGTTCCATGTGCCTGTGTATTACCCAATAAGCTCTTTTGAGAAAATAAAAATTGAAGCACCTTATCATGCTTTAACTAATGCTGGGCATATTAGTTATGTGGAGTTAGATGGTGATCCTATGGATAACCTATCCGCCTTTGAGAAGGTTGTTCGATGCATGAAGGAATCTGGAATAGGCTACGGCTCTATTAATCACCCTGTTGATAGGGACCCTGTATGTGGATATACTGGTATTATTAATGATGTTTGCCCAATGTGTGGACGACGTGAGGACGAGCATAAGGTTGCGTTCGATAGAATAAGAAGAATAACAGGATACCTTGTAGGAACGGTTGACAGGTTTAACAATGCAAAGCGTTCAGAGGTTGAGGATAGGGTTAAGCATACTATTTAGGTTGGTGTTATATAATAATGGATGTAAGAATTGCTGGAACAGTAAATGATTCAATAGTTGATGGACCAGGATTAAGGTTTACTATCTTTACTCAGGGGTGTCCACATAATTGCGATGGTTGCCATAATCCCCAAACACATTCATTTAACGGGGGAGAGGTTGTTAGCATAGATGAAATTTATGATACGATTAAACAAAATCCCTTACTTGATGGGGTGACATTTAGTGGTGGTGAACCTTTTTGCCAGGCTGCACCTCTTGTAGAGTTAGGAAAAAGAATTCAAGAACTCGGATTGGACATCATCACCTATACTGGTCATACTTTTGAATACTTAGTAGATAACGCTAATGAAGATAATAGGTACCTTGAGCTTTTAAGTATCACTGATTTTCTTATTGATGGCAAATTTGAAATAAACAATAAAAGTTATTTATTGAAATTTAGGGGTAGCACAAATCAACGATTTATTGATTGTAAAAAAAGTTTAAAGATAGGTAAGGTTTGCATTATAGATGATTAGGAGGATAATGTGAAAAGAGTTAAAATAATATTTTTGATAATTATAATTTTAATTACTACGCTTACTTTTGGTTGCACTCGTAATGAGAGCGATGGCTCAGGCTATCTTTTCAACTGTAGCCTTTTAGGGAATCCCCAAAACTTAGACCCACAGATGGCATCAGACGCTTCCTCCTTTACTATTATTAAAAATATGTATTCAGGTCTATTAAAGCTTGATGGCGATGGAGTTTTGATTAATGATATAGCGAAGAGTTATGATATTTCAAGTGATGGATTAAAATATACCTTTGAACTTTGGGATAATTATTATTGGTATTCAAAAGATTTTGAGGAGAATGAAGAAATAAAAGTTACGGCTAAGGATTTTGTTTTTGCATTCCAGCGAATATTTAACCCAGAAATGCATTCACCTCATAATAAGGATTTTATCTGCCTTAAAAATGCTACATCTATAATAGATGGGGATATGAGCTACACAAGTATTGGTGTTACTGCCGTAAGTGATTTTAGGCTTGTTATAGAGCTAGACCATCCTAATGCAAATTTCCTCACATTACTGACAACTCCACCTGCTATTCCATGTAATGAGAAGTTTTTCAATAGCACAAGGGGAAGGTATGGTTTAGATAAGGATTCTGTAATTTCAAATGGATCATTTTATTTAACTGAATGGTTTTATGACCAATATGGCTCTGAAAATATTCTTATTATGCGACGCAATAGTTTCAATTCGGAGGTAGACAAGGTTTACCCTGCAGTATTAAAGTTTAGTATTGATAAAGATTATGATTCACAGCTTAAAAGTTTTAATGATGATAAGAGTGATTATCTTTTAACTGAAATTTATCCTGATAAATTTGATGAAAAAGATTATGTAATTAAAGAGTATGAGAGCTCTACACTTGGAATTACTTTCAATCTAGATGATGAGGTTTATTCAAATGAAAATATCAGAAAAGCCTTTGCTTTGAGTATAAATAGAGAGGATTTACAGAGCAATTTAAAAAGAAATGATATTTCTGTCGCAAGTGCAATTGTTCCACCTAGTACTACTTTATTGAATAAAAGTTACCGTGAACTTGTCGCAGAAGAATATCTAAATGAATATAATGAGAATAAAGCACTAAAGTTCCTTGAAGATGGAATGGAGGAACTGGAAATAAACTCGCTAGATACTGTAAAAATATTAATTAGTGAGAATATGATTAACTCTGATTATATGCACTTTTTTACACAAAGATGGCAACAGCTTTTTGGTGTATATATTGGATTTGAAACTGTACCCCAAAAAGAATACGAAAAAAAATTGCGTGATGGTGAGTATCAAATTGCAATATCTGAAATAACTGGAAGTTACAACAGCGTTTTCTCAGTTTTGAGTAATTTCTCAAGTGAAAATAATACGTTTGGCTATTCAAGTGCTGAAACTGATATCCTTTTATCTTTAGCCGAAAAAACATCTAGCCTCAGTGAATGTGTTGATATTTTTAGGGATATTGAAAAGCAAATAAATAGCGATAGTTTCTTTATACCTATATTTTATAAGAAAAAATACTTGATTTATAGGAAAACTAACGCTGATATAGAATATAATCCATTTTCGGATCATATTGATTTCCAAAAAGCAAAATACTTTGATGATTAAGGGGGGATAATTAATTTCATTTACTTAGTCCGAAATTATTTATATCAGAAAACAAAACTGGTATGAATACCATCCGCAGTAAAACAGATTTGTGCAGAACGTAAGTTATTTAGTAACTAAGGAGGGGTTTTATGAAGTTTATTTCTTGGAATGTAAATGGTCTTCGAGCTTGTGTTAATAAAGGTTTCCTAGATTTTTTTAATGAGGAAGATGCCGATTTTTTCTGTATTCAAGAAACTAAGATGCAGAGGGGACAGCTTGAGTTGAATCTTCATGGATACGAACAGTTTTGGAACAGTGCAGAAAAAAAGGGGTATTCAGGGACTGCAATATTTACTAAGCATGAACCCTTGAATGTAATGTATGATTTTGGTTTGGATATTCACAATACCGAAGGAAGAGTTATAACGCTTGAGTATGAGGATTTTTTCCTTGTTAATGCTTATGTACCAAACTCACAAAGAGAGCTTGCACGTCTTAGCTATCGTATGGAGTGGGAGGAAGCAATGCTTAATCACCTTGTAACCCTTGATAAAACTAAACCCGTTATTTATTGTGGTGATTTAAATGTTGCACATAAGGAAATTGATTTGAAAAATCCTAAAACTAATACCACTAATGCAGGGTTTACAATTGATGAAAGAAATAAATTAACAACCTTACTAGAAAGTGGTTTTATAGACACATTTAGGTTACTCTATCCTGATACAACAGGAGCATACACCTGGTGGTCATATATGTTTAATGCACGTGCAAACAACGCTGGTTGGCGTATTGATTATTTTTTAGTCTCTGATAAATTGAAGAGTGAAGTTAGGGATAGTATGATTTATAAAGATGTTTATGGGAGTGATCATTGCCCTGTGGGATTGGAAATATTTGAGGAATAGACTACTTCCTATGATTAATTAGTTATTGTAGTGGCGATAGCCTTTGTATCGTAGGAGATTCTCGGAACGTAGATTTGTAAGATAAATAAAACTTTAAGTCCTGTGTTTAATTGCTAAATACAGGGCTTCTCAATTTATCTAGAAGTTTGATGGGTTATATCTTCCCTTGTTTTTAAAACAGTCGATATATTAATTTAGTCTTGAAAAAACATATACTTTTTTAAAAAAACTCTTTACAAATGAAAAATTATATGATATAATGTTATTGCTCTTTAAGAAAGCAAATTGGGGTGTCGCCAAGTGGTAAGGCAGAGGACTCTGACTCCTCCATTCCGTGGGTTCAAATCCTACCACCCCAACCAAAAAGAGAGGCTACTATTGATAGTCTTTCACAGATCGCTGAAAACCCGCTGTGCAGCGGGTTTTCGCTTTGTCCGGAACAAGCGGGACAAATTATCTGGGTCCTGTATTACAACTGTTGCTTGCATAAATCAACACACCAACCGAACTCAAGAATATTAATAACAAGACCGATGACAATATCATGCATTTCTTTTGATTTAGAGAAGCAAATAGATTTGCGTGTTAATCTTTTAATTCTAGTTCTGAGGG
>JAAYSW010000169.1 GCA_012523875.1 Clostridiales bacterium | reverse complement strand
TTGATGAAATATTCTCATGCTATGAAAAATAAAAACAAAGGCATAGTAGATGATTCCTAAAAATTCATGATAATTCATTAATACTCCTTCGTTTCCTTTATATTTATAAATACAAAGTATCATGTTTTATCCTGTTATACCTAAATAAAAGAGTCATAAATCCCTAACGTGGATTCATGACTCTTTTTTATTAATTTTTATAAATCCCCATAAATTCTTGTACAGAATATAGCTTATAGAATCCATACTATTCTTCCTATGGTGAGTAAACTACATCCTTTAATTTGTTAGAAAGTTATTATACATACTATGGCTTGCCTTTTAATGGTTCAATTGCGAAATGTTTTCTCCCTGCTATTTCAAAGCTTCCTGCCATTCCGTGCGTTCATAGTGGAAATAATCTACATCAACATAGCCACCTGCTGTTTTGGTTGCATAATTGAAAATCGCACTCCTATAACCAGTGAAGAATGAGAGATTATAAGACATACTAAGGTCATTCCCAATCTTTATCCAATTCTGTCCGTCCATTGAATAATAAAAGGATGCCTTATCAGATAATGTGATTCTTCCGTTATCTACAGTTCCAAAGTTAAAGTTAATTTTCAGATAAACCGTGTTGCCGTATAGCGGAGTTTCATCTATAATTTGTGGATTGTATTCACCACCATTTACTGACATAAAGATTTTCTTATCACCGTTATCTTCTACTTTTATCCCAACTACTCCGTATTTCTCTTGGAAAGCCGCAAGCCCCGCAAAATCACCAGATTTCATATTTGATACATCCATCTTTATTTCCGCTGAGCACGCAGGACCTTCCGTACGTTGAGTGAGCGTATTTCTTGCATCCATTAGATTTCTAGAAGTCCTACCTGTTTTCAGCCTGAGGTAGCCAGGTCTTTCTGTAAGTGACCAGTTGTTGTTATCTGGATTGTGATTCCACTGCCATTCATGCATTAACTTGTTTATTTCATAGTCAAATTCATCACTTCTAGCAAGATTTGCACCAGTATAATTTGTATTAATAGTCAACTCCCTTGGAACTTCACCACTTATGCCCATCATAGGCCAACCATTTTGCCATGTTACAGGAACAAGATTAGGAATACGACCGACTGCACCAAAATCTTGGAATAACATTGCATACCAATCACCATCAGGGGTATCAACGATTCCTCCCTGTGCAACACCGTTTGAATTTAATACGACTTTACCTTCATAATTTCCTAAAAGCGTATCGCTACGGAAACAGTACTCCGTACGGCCAGAACCTTTTGGCCATGCAATCAAAAATACATAATACATTCCGTTTATTTTATAAAAATGAGCACCCTCCGCATTAAGAATATAATCAGAGTTGGATGTATTTGAATCAAAAAGTATTTGGTCAATGCCACCAGGCTTAAAGCCTGTAACAGCTTCATTCATTTCTTTTATACGGATAGCTCCTCCACCATAAACTATGTAAACTCTTCCATCATCATCAAATAAAAGTGAAGCATCATGATACACACCGTTTATCTCACTGCGGCGCCACGCACCATTTTCAATATCCTCAGTCTGGAAAACATAAGACTTCCCTTGATCATAGCTTGCAACAAAAACATAGAAAGTGCCGTTATTATATCTTAGACTCGCTGCCCATGAACCTTTACTATACACATTTTGCCCATTTTCAAGATTACTTTTATTATCCGTACCTAGAACATCATAAACATAATTCACTATCTCCCATGAAACTAAATCTTTAGATTTCATTATTGGTACACCAGGAGTAAAATACATTGTTGTGCTCACCATATAATATGTATCACCAACACGTATTACAGATGGGTCAGGGACATCAGCCCAGATAATTGGATTATTAACCTTTGTAGGTTTAGCATCAGGTATAGGGTCTGGCTCAACTGGAATTTGGGGTGGATATAGAATAAGATTTTTAAGCAATAAAACATCAATTGCATTTAGATTTCCATCACCATCAAGGTCACCGCCTTGGTTTCGAGGTAGTTCCGACGTAACTCCTAGGGCATATTCCTTTAATATTTTTAAATCCGATTTATCAATCTTACCGTCATTATTAACATCACCAATAGTCAACGGCAATTCTATGTCAGGCACCCCTGGACCATCAATTATAGTTCCCTTAACAGCCCCGATTGCTTCATCAATATAAAAATTCACAGCACCTTCCGCTGTTTCGACATAAATTTGCATATTCGTTGCATCACTTGGGATTTTATAATTTGTGTTTGCAAGCTGAACATATTCGCCTTTTGCCGCTGTAGCTGCTGCAATTTGTGAATACTGAGTTTCATCGTTTCCATCTGTATATTGTAGTTTAAAATAAAATGTTTCAGTAGGATTTCCATCAAGGTATATTGCACATACACTGAAACTATATTCATTTCCAGGAATAAAAGCCATCGAGTCAATGCTTTTTATCGCACCATTCCACGATGCAATTCGTTCCTGAACTAAAAGTGCTTCTGCACCTTTATACGGAATTCTTCCACTTGTCAATACTGTTGCGTCACCACGCCCGTTCCAACCATCCAATTCACCCTCAAATCTGCTATGAAAAATATATTGGTCTGTATTAGGGCTTGCTGCGTAAGAGGTAAACGGTGCAATCAGGTTAACTGTTAATAACCCACACATTATCAAACTTACCAGTTTTGAGTAGATACCTTTCATTTAAAACCCTCCTGTAATATATTAATATTTTGTTAAGTTTGATGAAGGTTGAAATACCGATTTCTTTGTGGTAATACTTTTTATGGGGATATCTATGCCAAAAGGAATATTCTACGAGGATATTATTAGCCCCTTCACTCTAACTCAACAAATCATCTTCATTATACCAAATTTGCGATTAATATGTCAAGTTTTATTATGCATTATCAAAAATAATTATGAAATATTATAATTACACTTGACAACTTTATATATGTGTGCTATACTAACTAAGTTATAAATTACTTATAACTAAATATCGTATTCTAAAGACAGTTGGTGGCTTAAATGCTGTAAATCCAACCGAGGAATGTGCATTATCTCTTATTTATGGAGACTTATGTCCTTTCTCGTTTTACGAGTAAGGATTTTTTGTGCTTTTCTTCTGATACGGTTAAATATTTATCGGAGGTGAAATTATGCCAAGTGAAAAGATTTTAGAAACAAAAAAAGCTAAGGTTGAACAGCTCACTGAGGTAATCAAATCTTCTGTTTCCGGTGTTTTAGTAGACTATAAAGGAATTACTGTTGAAGAGGATACTAAATTAAGACGTGAACTCCGTGAAGCAAATGTTCAATATTCTGTTGAGAAGAATTCATTGCTCCGTTTTGCATTTAAAAATGCTGGATTTGAAGGATTTGATGATGTTCTAAAGGGCTCTACTGCTATTGCTATTTCGACAGAAGATCAAACGGCACCTGCAAGAATTTTAGGAGAATTTGCGAAAAAATCTGGGGACAAATTCTTTATGAAGGCCGGCTATATTGGCAGTGAAGTTTACGATGAGGCTGGAGTTACTGCCCTTTCAAAAATTCCTTCAAGGGACGTTCTACTTTCCCAGCTTGTTGGCTCATTGCAAGGTCCTATGCAGAAACTTGCTGCTATCATTCAGGCTGTTGCTGATAGTAAAACGGATGAGGTTGCCCAATAGCATAATTATTAAAGTTAATTAAATAAAATAGTATTTTAAAGGAGATTTTATCATGGCTTCAGAGAAGATTTTAAAGTTTGTTGAAGAAGTTAAGGCTCTTTCAGTTTTAGAGTTATCTGAATTGGTTGAAGCAATTCAAGAAGAATTTGGTGTAACAGCTGCTGTTGCTGCAGCTCCTGCTGGTGGTGGCGAGACTGCTGCCGCTGAAAAAACAGAATTTGATGTTATCTTGGCTTCATTTGGTGATAGCAAAATGAATGTTATTAAGGCAGTTAAAGACATAATGGGTACTGGACTAAAGGAAGCAAAGGAATTTGTTGAAAGCTGTCCAAAACCAATTAAAGAAGGCGTTTCTAAGGCTGAAGCTGAGGAAATCAAGGCTAAGGTTGAAGAAGCTGGTGCTACAATCGAAATTAAATAGATTGTGTTAATGCACATTCTATAAAACTAGTGGACATATAAAAAGAACCCCTATTATAGAATTAACTATAGTAGGGGTCTTTTATAGATTATGAAAAAATTTAATATGTGAATTCTTAGGTAGCAAGCGGATAAAAGGTTATCTATTTCCTTCTCCGCCTTTTCCCTCTAATATCTATACCAAGGCTCTTACTTTTTGTATAAACTCCACGAACTGGCTTACGTTTTACACTTACCTTATATGCATAAATGCAGACAATAATGTATATTAATGTTAGTACAGTGGATATTGTTAATCCTCGTTTTAGCCATCTTGAATTCTTAAATTGTTTTGCTACTTCTA
>JAAYSW010000168.1 GCA_012523875.1 Clostridiales bacterium | reverse complement strand
ACATGTTGAACATGGCAGATAATATGCATATTGCTAAATACTTAGTTAAGCAAATCACTCAAGATGACTTAGGTCCACAAAACTAAGTATAGGCATTAGTTTGAAATTACATTATTAGATTTTTATGACATGTTAAGTAAAAAAGATATTGTAAAAAGACCTCCTATTGTAGTAAAACTACAGTGGGAGGTTTTGATTTGAAAATTATAATAAACCAACACAGTCAAAAGTGAAACAAATGTATCCGTCAAATACCCCCTACCGTAAACAGAAAATCCGTGCTAAGGTAGTAGTAGGAGGTGGTTGCAATGACAGCCCAGAATAAATGGGAAGAAATGATCAGGAGGTTTAGAGAGAGTGGCAAAAGCCAGCGTGGGTGGTGTTTTCAATCAGTGTCAAGGTGGGGACTTTTTGACGGTTATGTTGCAAGCGTAGGAATAGCTTTCCTTAGTGCAACTGAAAAAGCAAATGCAATGCATATTTTTATGATATCAAACAAAATAAATGGTGCAACGCAAAGAGAGAAGGCCTGTGAGAATGAGGATTTTGCAACAATCATATACCATATACACCCCATTAAGTAACAAATCACTAAGGCAATTAACATTCCAATTATGGTGAAAGATAGATTTTTATTTTTCCCAAGCTTGACCATAAGAGCAATTACGAGTGCCATTAATGGATATGCCATTATAAATCCACCAGTAAAACCAAGGATTATATTTAATCCACCACGAAATCCAGCGAACACAGGTAACCCTATAATGCCAAGCATTACATATGTAAACACCGATAGAAATGCTTGTTTTGGTGGAAGTAATGCAGCTGTTAAGAAAATAGCTAATAAAGAAAAAGTAAATGGAATTGGCTGAATTGGAATCGAGATTTGGGATAGGATTACAATTAATGCAGTGAATAATGCGGGGATAGTTAATGATTTTGATTTTGACATAGAAAATCCTCCTAAAAAGTTTATAGGAGGATTATAACATATACAAAACAGGTTGTCAACCCCTGCACAAAATAAAGTTGACAATGATTTTTAAGTCAAACTTTTTAAGAACTCAGTAATAAATCCATCCAAATCTCCATCCATAACAGCATTAATATTTCCATTTTCATAACCAGTTCGGTGGTCTTTAGCAAGAGTGTAGGGCATAAATATATATGAGCGGATTTGTGCACCCCATGCAATTTCACGCTGGATGCCTTTTATATCCGTAATCTTATCAAGATGCTCCCGTTCCTTTATTTCAATAAGTTTTGAGCGTAGCATCTTCATAGCATAATCACGATTTTGGTGTTGACTTCTTTGTGTTTGGCATGAAACTACAACACCGGTTGGAATATGTGTGATTCTTATTGCTGATTCAGTTTTATTAACATGTTGCCCACCAGCCCCACTAGAGCGGAAGGTATCAACTCTTAATTCCTCAGGCTTTATATCAATTACAATACTATCATCAATTTCTGGCATCACTTCAAGTGCGGCAAAGGAAGTATGACGTCGCCCTGAAGAATCGAAGGGAGATATCCTTACAAGCCTATGTACCCCGGCTTCAGATTTAAGAAAACCATATGCATTAAGCCCTTCTACAAGAATTGATGCACTCTTTAGCCCAGCCTCATCACCATCTAAATAATCCAATAATTTTACCTTAAAGTTTCGACGTTCTGCCCAACGATTATACATTCTGTATAACATTTCTGCCCAATCCTGTGCCTCCGTACCACCAGCACCCGCATGGAAAGAAAGTATGGCATTATGGCTATCATATTCACCAGTGAGGAGTGTGGATAGCTTTTCGTCCTCAATATTCTTTTTAAATTCATTTGCTGAGGAAAGGATTTCATCAACAACACTTTCATCTCCCTCTTCTAATGACAAATCAATTAGTGTAAGAATATCCTCAAGCGATTCATTAAGCTTATTAAATCGGGTAATTTTATTTTCAAGAGCCTTAATTTTTTTCATGGCGATTTGAGAATTTTCAACATCATTCCAAAACCCGTCAGCACTTGTTTCTTTCTTGAGTTCAGCTAATTCGTTCTTAGCCTTATCTATACTCAATACGTCTTTTAATTCTTTTATCTGTTGGCTATAGGAGCTTAGTTCGTTTTTTAAATCATATAATAAAACCATACACAAATCCTTTCAAATATAAGAAATAATTATCACAATTAATTATATATTTATTATACAATAATAATCCTATACCTGCAAATATTTTTTTAAAAACATTGAAATAAATATATAATGTGGTATAATATAAATGCATGATTATAAAATAAATAGAAATAGTAGATTAGAATATATAAGTATGTTTAGGAAATGGAGGAGTGTATGTTCGATTATACTGGAAGTAAATGCATTGCCTGTGATGAGAAGTTTGTGAATGATTCTGATATTGTGGTTTGCCCCGAATGTGGCACACCATATCATCGTGAATGTTATAATGAAAAAGGTACATGTATAAATGAAAGGTTACACAAAGAAAATGGTAGCTGGCGTACTGAATTTGAAATTAAGAAAAAGAAAGCAGAAAGGGCTATCTGTAAGAATTGTAGCCATAAAAATAATATTCATAGCAAATATTGTGAAAAGTGTGGTATGGATTTAAGCTTAGAGGCAGTTAAAGCCGAGCAAGTAGAACCGAATATGGATGATGCAACTGTTAGAATGTTTTCATTAAATTTGGGTGATAGGTACTGTGGGTTTGACCCTAAAGAAAAAATTGAGGGTGTAACAATAGAGGAATTAGCAGATTTTATCGGCTCCAACACATATTATTACTTGCCACTATTTAAACGCATGAGTGATACAGGGAAGAAGTGGTCACTTAATGTGTCATGTTTGTTCTTTTCGGATTTTTATTTTGCAAACCGAAAAATGTATGTTTTCTGGGTTTTTGCACTACTTTTTAGGTTTATGATTTCAGTACCAACATTAATGTACGATATGTCGACTATTGATATAACAAGTAAAATTGTTGCTAATATAAACTTTGAAAGCATGATTTTTAGAAATGTTTCTATAATATGTAGCTTGTTATCATATGCTTTTAGAATCAGTATGTGTGTGTTTGGGAATTGGTTTTATTATAGATACGCATTAAACAAAATTAAAAAAATTAAGCAGAGAACTAGTTCAGCTAGCATTCAACGTAGCGAGATAAAATCCGAGGGCGGAGTGGCTTTTATGAATATGGCATTAAATTTAGTTTTATATTTAGCCTTGACATTTTTTATGATTATGGCTTTTTTCTTTATATTTAATTAATTTATTACAGGGGGTTAATATTGAAGATTAAAAAGGCAATAATTCCAGCAGCTGGTCTTGGCACAAGGATGTTGCCAGCGACAAAAGCTATGCCTAAGGAAATGATTCCAATAGTCGATAAACCAGCAATACAGTATATTGTAGAGGAAGCAGCTGAGAGTGGAATTACTGATATACTTATAATTATTAGTGATGAAAAATCTATAATTGAGGAACATTTTAGCAAATCACCAGAGCTTGAGAAAAAGCTTAAAGCTGGTGGGGAAAGTAAGAAGGAATTACTTAATGAAGTGATTGGTATAGCAAACCTTGCAAATATTACTTATATAAAACAGCGAGAGCAAAAAGGCTTGGGTCATGCTGTGCTTCAAGCGAAAGATTTTGTCGGGAATGAGCCTTTTGTTATTTTATATGGTGATGATGTTATTATAGGCGAGGACCCTTGTACTGCACAGCTTTGCAGAGCTTATGAGAAGTATGGAAAGGGTGTAGTTGGAATAAATAAGGTTTCAAGGGATGATATACACAGATATTCTTCTATGGAGCTTTCCTTTATGTGTGAGAATATTTACAAAATAACTGATATGATAGAAAAACCAACAAAAGGTAAGGAGTATTCACTGTTTTCAATACTAGGAAGATGCATTCTATCTCCAGAGATATTTGATATACTTAAGCATACTCCATATGGCTTCGGGAACGAACTGCAACTTACTGATGCAATGAGGGAAATAGCTATAAAGGATGGCTTGATAGGGGTGGATTTTACAGGTAAGAGATATGATATGGGTGATAAGCTTGGAATCTTGCAGGCATCTATTGAAGTAGGGTTAAAAAACAGGGAATTTGGCAATGAATTTAAAGGTTATCTAAAGGAACTGGTAAAAACTTTTTAAAAAAGCTTGACAAACAAGATTATAATCTATATAATATTAATGTTATCCTTGCTCACATATGAAGTGTGGGCGAAATCCAAAAGGAGGTGCAAATAATGGCAAAATTAACGGCTAATTATGAAATGATTGTTGTTTTAAACAATAAACTTGGAGAAGAGGCGATTAAAGCTCTAATCGAAAAGTTTAAACAGATGATTGAAAGTAATGAAGGCACGATAGAAGAGATTAATGAATGGGGGAAGCGTAAGCTAGCTTATCCTATTGAAGATGAAATTGATGGATATTATGTTCTTTATAATTTTGAATCAAAACCTGATTTACCAGCAGAATTAGACAGAGTATTTAATATTACTGAGGGTGTATTACGCTCTTTGATTACAGTTAAGAATGTTTAATTCTATTCAATTATTAGAAAGAGGGGGAGATTTCAATGCTTAATAAGGTAATATTAATGGGTAGACTTGTTGCTGACCCTGAATTAAGGCAGACGCCAAATAATATTTCTTTGTGCAAGTTTACTGTTGCTGTCAATCGCCCTTACTCTAAGGGTAGCGAAAGGTTATCAGATTTTATTAATGTAACTACTTGGCGACAGACTGCTGAGTTTGTTTCTCGTTATTTTTCTAAGGGTAAAATGATTATAATAGAGGGTAGCCTCAGGAATAATAATTATACCGATAGGGATGGCGTGAAGCGTTATTCTTATGAAGTTCAGGCAGATAATGTTAGCTTTGGGGAATCAAAGGGTGGTGGCTCTGGAATCAATATTGATGAAAGTTTTGAACCTCCAAGGCAAGAAAATACACAGGACAGTCAAAAATCTGAATCAGATAGGGAACAAGTTAGCCTTGGTGATTTGAATGATTTTGAGGAAATATTAAGTGATGGTGAAATACCATTTTAATTGTTTTGAAAAAGTTTATAGCGTTAGGAGGCTGTAACTATGGAAAGAGAAAGAAATAACCGTCCAGGTGGTAAAAGACCACGCAGAAAGGTTTGTGCTTTTTGTATTGATAGAGCGGATGTAATTGATTATAAGGATATTACAAAGCTTAGGAAATGCTTGACCGACAGAGCTAAGATTTTACCTAGAAGGGTAACAGGCACTTGTGCTTATCATCAAAGAGAGCTTACAATTGCAATAAAGAGAGCAAGACATATTGCATTATTGCCATATGTAAGTGACTAAACTGTATTTTATAATTTAATATAAAATAAAAGCAAGAAGTTTATGAAATCTTCTTGCTTTTTATTTATGCAAACCAATGGAGCTTTGATAGGTTAAAACCTCATAGTAAGTGCAATACGCTTCCTATTTAAATCAATATCAAGAACCTTAACCTTAACAACTTCCCCTACCTTAACTGCTTCGAGTGGATGTTTTATAAATTTATCGCAAATTTGTGAGATATGGACAAGTCCATCTTCATGCACACCAATATCCACAAATGCTCCAAAATCAATAACATTTCTCACAGTGCCAACAAGTTCCATGCCAGGAGTGAGGTCCTTCATTTCCATTATATCACCACTTCTAAGCAACGGCGGTGGTAGCTCATCACGCACATCACGCCCAGGCTTTTGAAGTTCGGTAATAATGTCTTTTAGAGTTGGCACACCCAATCCCAAGCTTTCACTAATTTTATTAATCCCAATTGTTTTAACATTTCCTTCAATATCAATAGCTATATCACTCCCAATATCGGCGAGATTAAATCCACATTTCTCCATGAGGCTCTGTGCAGCTTTATAGCTTTCAGGATGAACTGCAGTGTTATCAAGGGGATTTTTTGGGTTTCTGACACGTAAAAATCCAGCACATTGTTCAAATGATTTTTTTCCAAGTTTAGCTACTTTAAGCAATTGTTTTCTATCAGAAAAAGCACCATTTTCTTCACGATAGGTAACAATGTTTTTAGCTACGGTATTGTTAATTCCAGCGATATAGGAAAGCAATGAATGTGATGCAGTGTTTAAATCAACCCCAACAGTGTTAACGCATGATTCAACAACACCAGATAGGGCTTCATTCATTTTAGTTTTTGGCATATCATGTTGATATTGTCCAACACCAATAGCCTTTGGATCGATTTTAACGAGTTCAGCAAGAGGGTCTTGTAGTCGCCTTGCAATTGAAATAGCACTGCGAAGAGAGGCCTCATACTGTGGGAATTCTTCTGATGCAAGCTTTGAAGCAGAATAGACAGATGCACCAGCCTCACTAACAACCATGTAACTAACTTTCTGTGGTATTTCCTTGATTAGTTCAGCAACAAATGCCTCACTTTCCCTTGATGCAGTCCCATTACCGATTGCAATTGTAGTAACGCCATATTTAGCGATTAGTTGTGTTAGTTTTTCCTTTGCCTCTTTAATTTTGCTCATTGGAGGTGTAGGATAAATTACAGTAGTGTCTAAAACCTTTCCAGTGCTATCCACAACGGCAATTTTACAGCCCGTCCTATATGCAGGGTCAAGCCCGAGAGTAACCGTATTTTTAATAGGGGGTTGCATTAAAAGTTGGCGAAGATTTGAAGCAAAAACCTTTATGGCTTGTTCAGCAGCATTTTCTGTTAGTTCAGAGCGTATCTCTCTTTCAATTGATGGATAAATCAGTCGTTTAAAACTATCTTCACAAGCAAGCTTAACAAGTCTCCCACAGTTGCTATCATTTTTAACGTATTTATCAATTAGCAACAGCGTACCCATACCTTCAGGAATAGCAATAGAAATCTTTAGGAAACCTTCCTTCTCACCCCTATCCAAAGCAAGAATTCTATGCTGGGCGATTTTACTAACAGGCTCGTTGTAGTCATAATAATTCTCATACACGCTTTCAGCAGTTTCATCAGAAGCTTTTGATGCGATTATGCCATGCCGTGTAACTGTTTCACGGAGTGATTTCCTTAATTCTGCATCATCAGAAACAACCTCAGCAATAATATCCATAGCCCCTTGCAAAGCCATATAGATATCGACAATTCCTTTTTCCTCATCAATAAACTTCTCAGCCTCTTGTTCTGGGTCAGTATCATGATTTTGTAATAACACCATCATTGCAAGCGGTTCTAGGCCATTTTCTCTAGCTACACTTGCTCTTGTTTTTCTTTTAGGTTTATACGGGCGGTATAAATCTTCAATCTCAACAAGAGTTTTAGCGTTTTGTATAGCCTTTGAAAGCTCTTCAGTCATTTTCCCCTGTTCCTCAATTGAGGATGCAATTTCATCCTTCCTTTTTTCGAGATTTCTAAGGTAAGTAAGTCTATCATTTATTTCACGAAGAATTTGGTCATCGAGTGAACCAGTAAGCTCTTTTCTATATCTAGCAATGAATGGGATAGTCTTGCCATCATCAAACAAAGAAATAGTATTTTCAATTTGCTCCTGTTTAAGTTTAAATTCCTGAGCAAGGGTTTTATTAATATCCATTATATACAAACGACCTTTCATTAAACAAGCTTAATTATTTTAAAGTAGCAATTAATTCTATTATATTGTATCAGTTATGAGGAATAATGTCAATTATAAAAGAGGAATGAAATAATAAAGTTTAAAAGCATTGGAATTTGACTTGATAAATAGTGATGATTAATGTTATAATTTTAATGTATAGGAAGTGGAAAGAATTTTATATTAAATTAAGAAATATAGTTAAATTTATTTCTATTATTAATTTTAAAACTATAAATGAAAGGTGGGCTGTTTATGAGAAAGGGAGGAATATTGATGCATATCTCAAGTTTGCCATCTGAATATGGTATAGGAAAGCTTGGGAAGTATGCATATGGGTTTGTAGATTTTCTAGCTGGAAGTGGTATTAAATTATGGCAGGTGCTACCACTATCACCCACAAGTTATAGGGATTCTCCATATCAATCATTTTCTACTTTTGCTGGAAATCCATACTTTATTGATTTTGATATGTTGGCACGGGAGGGGTTGCTAGATAAATCTGATTATCATAATATAGAATGGTGTGAAAACGAACGAATCGTTGATTATGGGAGGATATATAATCACTGCTTTAATATCTTAAAGATAGCATATAAAAATTTTAAAAATAAAACGCAAGCTGGCTACCAAAAATTTTTGCTAAATAACAAGGAATGGCTCGATGATTATGCCTTATTCATGGCATTAAAGTTTGAAAACGATGGTAGGGCATGGTATAAATGGGATACAGGTCTTGCGATGCGTGAGGAATCTGCAATTGAAAAAGTAACGCTAAATCTATCAGAGGAGATTGATTTTTTCAAGTTTATTCAGTATAAATTTTATGAACAGTGGGGAAGGTTGAAAAGGTATGCCAATAAAAAAGGTGTAGAAATTGT